>NZ_JAUOES010000002.1:0-301180 GCF_031932065.1 Shewanella scandinavica | reverse complement strand
CTGTTTTGATTCGCTTTGCTTACTAAAAAGCAGCGCGTTTCAATTCATACATTACTGTATGTACATATTACTATGAACACTCAATCACGCTTCCTGTTAAGGAGAATGACTTGAAAACATTGATTTAAATTTTGATTACTCACTCGAAAGTAAAGTAATTTCGATTAACTCAACACCTGTGAGTGTCCACACAGATTTGCTTGATAAATTGTTAAAGAGCATGGTTATTGGCTTATTCAGCGTTTAACCGTTGACCCCGCTGGGTCAGTGGATGCGCATTATAGGGATGTCAGATTTTACCGCAACCCCTTTGACGCGAATAATTACGAAAAACGATTCAAGCGCACACTTTTTAAACTAAAAGTGTGTTTTAACGCCAATATTATCGAATTTGTGCTGAGTTATGGGAAAAGATGAGGTAAACCCAGCGCTAGAAATGACAAGAGCCAACCTATTGGTTAGCTCTTTATTCAATGTTGGATCGCTTTTCACGCAAACTCTCATCCAACAAGAGCGGCAACTCGCGCTACTGGTTACTGTGATAGTTGCTGCTTGAGATGAACTTATCAGCAAATGTTTATCTGCTTATAAGTAGTAGCGTAGCAACTAGCCCAGGCTTTTTAAGTAAGCCGGCACATCGGCAATACTGTCCAGTACCACGGTGGCATCACTGTCATCAGCAATAACCTTACCACTGCGCACTAATATACGTGTGGTTACGCCCGCCGCTTTCGCTGCCTGCATATCTTCGGCTTTGTCGCCAACCATGACTGAGAGAGCTAAGTCTATTTTCAGGAATTGCGCAGCATCATTGAGCATACCCGGCTTAGGTTTGCGGCAATCACAGTCGACCTTATATTCCCCTATGCCATTTTCAGCATGGTGCGGGCAATAGTAGATACCATCGAGTTCAACGCCTTTGTCGACAAAGTTCCAATCCATCCACTCCGTTATGCTGTGGAATTGATCTTCTGTGTACATACCACGGGCAATACCAGATTGATTTGTGACGACAACTAACTTGTAGCCCATTTCCTTCAAAGAGAGGCAAGATTCAAACACACCTTCGATATATTCGAAGTCATCCACTAAGTGGACATAACCATGATCTTTGTTAATCACGCCATCACGGTCTAAAAATACTGCTCGACTCACTGTAATACTCCAAAATCGCCTAAGGCGTTATCGCGCTATTATTCCATTCATTATCAGAAATTGCACCGCGAAGTTGTGCTTTTAGCGCTAAATTGAGCGTTGACGTTACTTATGGCGAGATGTAAACAAAACTGTCCCCAAAAGCCCCAGTGCTGGAAATGCCTTGTCCAACTTTCTCTACACCTTTGAGTTCATGCTCAATTGATGAGCCTGTGATCTGGCTAATCAAAGTACTTCATTACAAGAGATAAACAGCCCTCTGAGAAAAATGATAGCCGTTGCAATAGAGATTGATTCCAAGAACGGCGTTTAATAGAGAACGCTAGAACCATCAAAACCCTCGCCATTTGGGCATTGTTAATCCCTAAGATGCAGCATTCAATCAAGCATTCCCCTTTATTTGTGGTGTTTTTAACGGTAATCTTGGGCAGATAACGAGAAAATACCCGAAATAGACGGAAATAATGAGTCGAACTACGCCTATAGTCCACAAAACCCGCACCCAGTTAGTTGTTGAAGTGCTCAGAGAGAGAATTCTTTCAGGTGACATAGCCGCAGGAGAACCACTCAGACAAAGTGCCTTGGCTGAAGCGTTAAATGTCAGCCGTATTCCGGTGAGAGAAGCCTTATTGCAACTCGAAGCCGAAGGACTCGTTAAGTTCGAGCCCCATAAAGGTGCGACGGCGACCGTGTTATCCGTCGAGCAAGTCACCGAACTTTTTGAATTACGTGCCATGATCGAAACCGATCTGCTCGCTAAAGCGATCCCGCGACTTCAAGACGCTGATTTAGAAAAAGCTGAACGTGTACTCGAACAATTGGAATCGGCCTTCAAACATGAGGATGCCGTTGCCAGTTGGAGCGAGTTGAATACGCAATTTCACACTTGCTTATATCAGGCGGCTAATCGCCCACACACCCTTGAGGTTGTTCACGGCCTCAATACTAATTGTGATAGATACATTCGTTTGCAGTTATTGCTCGCGGGGGGGATTCCTGCTGCAGAGCATGAGCACAGAGCTTTGCTCAACCACTGCAAACTGAGAGAAACAGAAAAAGCGACGGCGCTACTGCGTCATCATATTCTGCATGCCGCAATGACAATTCGAGATCTCGTCGCCAAACAGGTGGTCTAGATCACGGACGACCATTAGAGTTGCCGATAAGCTTTGTTGTCGATTCAAGGCAGCGCTCAGGTTCTGCCTTTTTTATTTGAGAGAAACCACCATGCAGTACGCCACTATCACAGGTTGGGGCAAATGTGTTCCACCAGCCACCTTGACCAACGATGATCTTGCGACCTTTATCGAGACATCCGATGAATGGATTAAATCTCGCACCGGCATCAGCCAGCGCCATATCAGTCATGTTAACACCTCTGAACTCGCTTCAGTTGCAGCACAACGTGCACTCGCAGCTGCGGGTATCGATGGCAGTGAAATTGACATGATCATTCTGGCTAGCGCCAGCCCAGACACTTTGATCCCGAATATCGCATCCACTGTACAAGCTAATATTGGCGCCAGTTGTGCCGCGTTCGACATCAATGCTGCCTGCAGTGGCTTTTTATATGGCTTAGGTTTAGCCAGCTCACAAATCAAGAGTGGTCAGAGCAAGAAAGTATTAGTCATTGGTGCTGAACGTTTATCTTTCTATCTAGATTGGTCACGCCGCGAAACTGCCGTGTTATTCGGCGATGGCGCAGGTGCCGTTGTTGTTGAAGCAACAGATGTTGCCGGTGGCGTGCTCGGTTATGAGCTGAATAACGATCCTGAAGGTCGTGACATTCTTAAAGCTGGCTTTGGTACGGCGATGGACAGATTCTCTGCCGAGTCATTGGATTTCTTTATTGAATTCGATGGCCAAGAAATCTTCAAGCGTGCGATTAACGGAATGAATAAATTGAGCACTAAAGTGCTTGAAAAATGTGGTGTTGATAAGGATGAAGTGGATCTTGTGATCCCGCATCAAGCCAACGAGCGCATTATCGATACCTTAGTCAGCCGAATGAAAATTCCGAAAGAAAAAGCCTTCGTTAACATTGCCAATTATGGCAATACCTCGGCAGCAACCATTCCGATTGCGATTTGTGATGCGTTAGAGCAAGGCGTGATTAAGCCAAATCAAACCATACTCTCTTGTGCCTTTGGCGCCGGCTTAACCTCTGCTGCACTCTTGCTGCAATGGGGCAACCGCGTGACGCCTATCAATATCAGTGATGCCGAGTTACCGCCTTGCGATAAAACAGGCATAGAGTTAGTTAAACGCGCTGTCGATTATTTTTGTAAGCCGTAAACGGTTTCTGCAAAACGGTAATATCGTGTTTTACTAAGACAGAAAGCCATCGATTAAGATGGCTTTTTTAGTTTATGACGACAAAACTTATTCATTCAGCTTGCTCATCTCATCCCAATAGATAGCTTGATTAAAATACTCGGCGAGTTTTTGATTTAACTCATTAAAACCTTTAACCACCTCTTCGCCCCTTTGACTAATACAAGACCAGACAAATCGATGGCAGTTATTGTCGAATAAATCGTACTCACGATATTGATAAATCGCCTGCTCGGCACGGGTTAACACAGCATCGGCGATGAGTGGTTGATGCAGATGATTACAGGCAAGATAGATTTGGCTGCCCGTTCGCCCCGCCAAGAAACGCTTTACCGACACTGCCCGCACCAACCCTGAACCGTGTAACTCAACTAAGCAATCGTCACCAAGCCAGATACCCGTATGTTCAATTACGCCAAAGACATAACAACAGACAATACTGCCTGGGATTGGCGCAACTTGTTTTAATCCCTTTTGCCATTGACTCGGCGCCGCCACCATAGCGCGATTGGCGACGGGATACTTAGGGGCCTTACCGAGTAATCTGTCGCGCTCAAGTTGCTGACGCTTCTCGCGCTCATCGGCCAACAAAACTGCGCCAATTACGGCACTGCCCATCCAAAGCAAAGGTAACGGCATCATGTTCTCCTACACACTCAGTTTATTAGAGTGAAGTACAAGTTGGTTGGATTGCCAAGTTGGCGGCATTGATTTTAAACTTAAAGTTAAGCTTAAAACGGGTTACATAGTCTAGCCTGTAAGTGATTAACCTAAGATGAAACTGCTAAGTTGATTGCCGCAATAAATCTGCCACAGTTAGTTGCCCCGCCCCGCCCATGGCCGCCATTTGCGCCAATAATAATTCTCCGCAAGCTAAGGCATCGGTCAACGCACTGTGGGCAGTATAAATGGGTAAACCGTACCGTTCGCGGCAAGCGCCAAGGCGCAAACTGCCCTCTTTAATCACTGAGTGTTCCCGTAGCAAACGATGCCTTTCAAGCAAGAGTGTATCAATGGCGGGTAGGACAAGGGCTTGATGATAAATCGCCAATAAATCCTGCTGCAGAAAGCGACAATCTAGCGGAGCATGATGCGCGACCAGCACTCGACCATAGGTTTGATTGATAAACCAGCCCATGGCTTCCTCAATCGTCACCGCCTGCACCAGATGATTATCGAGGATCCCGTGGATCGTCGCGCTTTGGCCAACACTACCGCGAATTTGCACTAACTTTTGTTCGGCGCGCGCCAAAGGGATCTCGCCGCGCTCAATCGGCACTAAGCCAATACTGAGAATTTGATCTTGCTGCGGATTGAGACCTGTCATCTCTAAATCCATCGCCACCAAAGGTGCTTCGGATAACGGCATCGCCAGCAGAGGTAATAGCGATTGATAATAGCCCTTAAATAACTGATGTTGGCAACGTAGCGCCCGCCAATTAAGTTTCGTTTTCAGCAGCAGTGTATTCATATCAAAAACTTCGCATGAACTTCATCTTCATCCCCGCCTGCGCCTCATGCACCACTTTAAAGGCATCACGTAGCTGATGGCGGACCAGCGAAGATAAATGTGCGGGTAACAGATAATTGCTCACCTCTAGCCCGAGATTATGTTGATAACCTTGGTTCGATAACCGCATATGGGCGATAAACTCGTGGGCATCGGCAAGATTAAGCGCATCTTTACGATTGAGAATGTTTGCGTCCATCAAGGCACGGATACGTTTCGCAGTATTCACTTCTTTAATCCCTGCCGACAGGGCATAAACACGGGCAATATCGTTGATCAAGGCATTGCCTTTATGCTTCAAATCTATACCTTTGACTTCGCTGCCATCACGTTCGAGGACAAATTTGCGGAAAAAGCCCAGCGGTGGCGACTCCACCAGCGAATTACCTGTCATGCCCGCGAGGAAAATATCGTTATCACGGGTTTGAGCTAAGACTTTATCCTGCAGCGCATCAAATAAGGTTTGTGGACCGTAAACCGAGCGCATATCGAAGAAGATACTGGCGTGCATTAACGCCTTAGGCTCAGGCGTTACCACCCATTTTTCAAATACCTGTTGCCACTGTTTAAGCGACATTCGCCACTGAGGGTTTTGCGCCATAATATTGCCGGGGCAAAACTCATAACCGCATTGATCAAGTCCAGCACATACGGCATGGGTTAAGGCATCAAAATAACCTTTAGCAAAATCATCCATCTCTTCTGCGACTAACAGACCATTATCTTGATCCGAACATGCCGCTTGATCTTGACGTCCCTGCGATCCAAACGCCAACCAGCAAAAGGCCATCGGCGGTTCACCGAGTAATTGCTGATTGAGCACGATTAACCGCCGTGTCAGCGCATCGGTGACAGAGGTTAACACTCGGCCAATTTCTTCGGCTCTGGCATCGGCACTGATCAAATTTTGCAGTAACAGCGGAATTTGCTTACTGACGCCAATTAAACTGGCAAGATCCTGCTGCCGTTCTATCTCACCAATCAACAGCAGCGGTTGTGAGCCCTGCCCGCGCAAGATGTCAGTACTGGTCACCATACCGATGGCTTTATCTTGGTCGATAATAGGCAAGTGATGAATGTTATGCTCGCTCATCAGTAGCATGGCTTCAAAAATCAACGCATTGGAAGAAATTGAAATCGGCGAAACCGTCATGGCTTGATGCACAGCAACGCTGCCATCAAGCCCTGCTGCTAACACCCGATTACGTAAATCCTTATCAGTTAAAATCCCAACTAGTTTGTGATTATCCGTTACCAACAGGGATGACACTCGGCTGTTTCGCATTAACAGTGCCGCCTGCGTTACGCTAGCATGGGCATCGATAACAATAGGCGCAGATGACATTAATGTACTGATCCGGCTAGTGGTCGTCAGATCTTTCGCCTTAAAGCGAGCCTCATGGCGCAAACGTTTAGCAAATGCGCGGGTAAAAAATTTATCGAAATTGCGGCTCTCGCTTCTAAGGTTATCGAACAAGGTTTGGGGCAAATGATAAACCAAACCGTCTTCGAGAATAGCGACCTTGTTGACGACTTTCTCCCCCGATAACAAGGTCGAAAAACCAAAAAACTCCCCCTCGCCGACTCTATCGACCAGCACACCGTCAGGATCGCGCACCTCAAAGGCGCCGCTGCGCACCATATATAACTTAGGTGAGTTAGCATCAAAATGAACATAACCAGAGGCTTTACTGTAATAGCCAACAGTGACAGCCTTAGCGCAGCGCACCACAACATCTTCAGGCAGAGTATCAAAGGGCACTAGCCCTTGTAGAAATTGCACTACGGGTTGTAACTCACTGGCATTCATAGGCAACACCTTCTTTTTAAGCGAAACTTTTACTTATATGTCATCACTATAGCCTGCATTGTCGCGGCGCTACATTCGACTAAAGTCAGCCCTAGGTTGAGTGCATTAACTCATCAATACCTTGGCTAACCAACTCACTCAACGACAGGAAAACATATTCGAACGCAATAAAAAAGAGCGCCGAAGCGCTCTCTTGAGTTGATGCGAATGATTAAGCGATGAGCTTAGTGACCGCTCGCTTCACCCGAACCTTTAGGGAAGCGAATCGATTCAACCATTTCTTGAACATGCTGTGGTGTAGCCGTCGTGACTCGACTGACTAACGCTGCCACACCGAAGTTCACTAACATACCCACCATACCGATACCTTCTGGCGAAATACCAAGGAACCAGTTAGCGGCAACGTTATCGGCTGGATTAACAAACTTGAAGTAGATGATATAACCCGCAGTAAACAGTAAACCCGTTAACATACCGGCAATCGCGCCTTCTTTGTTCATTGTCTTAGAGAAGATACCCATGATGATCGCAGGGAACAGTGATGATGCTGCTAACCCGAAGGCGAACGCCACCACCGCGGCCACAAAGCCTGGTGGATTCACCCCAAAGTAACCCGCAATCACAATGCCCACACCCGCCGCTAAACGAGCAAACATCAGCTCTTTTTTATCGGAGATATTTGGCATCAAGTTTTTCTTCAGTAAATCGTGTGAGACCGAGGTTGAAATCACCAACAACAAACCCGCAGAAGTTGACAAGGCCGCCGCTAAACCACCCGCTGCAACCAAGGCGATAACCCAGGCTGGCAAGTTAGCAATTTCTGGCGTAGCTAATACTATGATGTCGTTATCGATCTTCATTTCGTTTTTACTAGCAGGATCTTCCATCTTACCAGCTGCGTAGTAAAGTTTGCCGTCACCGTTTTTGTCGTTCCACTTGATCAAACCGGTTTTTTCCCAGTTTTTAATCCACTGCGGCGCAGACTCATAGGCCACACCTTGCGAATCAGCACCGTTAATGGTTTCAATCATGTTTACGCGAGAGAACGCTGACAACGCTGGCACTGTGGTATACATGATACCGATGAACACTAACGCCCAACCCGCAGAGATACGCGCATCTTTCACTTTAGGTACAGTAAAGAAACGCACGATAACGTGGGGTAAACCCGCAGTACCCATCATTAACGCGCCAGTAATACAGAACACATCAATCATGCTCTTAGAACCGTCGGTGTAAGGGGCAAAGCCAAGTTCAGTTGACACATTGTTGAGTTTTTCAAGCAAGTAAACACCACTATTATTACCCGCGGCATCGAGCAGTTCAGCACCGAAACCCACTTGTGGAATAATGTGGCCTGTCATCATCACAGACAAGAATATGGCTGGCACCATGAAAGCGAAAATCAATACACAGTACTGAGCAACCTGAGTGTAAGTAATCCCTTTCATACCACCGAGTACGGCGTAGAAGAACACGACTGCCATACCGATATATACGCCCGTGTCGACTTCCACTTCTAAGAAGCGAGAGAACACCACGCCCACACCGCGCATTTGCCCTGCAATATAGGTAAAACAGATAAAGATGGCGCAGATAACTGCGACAGTACGCGCCGCCTGTGAGTAATAACGCTCACCAACGAAATCTGGCACAGTAAACTTACCAAACTTACGTAGATACGGCGCCATACACAGGGCCAACAATACATAACCGCCCGTCCAGCCCATTAAGTACACGCTACCGTCGTAACCGACAAAAGACACGATACCTGCTAACGAAATAAACGATGCCGCCGACATCCAGTCTGCCGCCGTTGCCATACCGTTCACTACAGGGTGAACGCCACCACCTGCGACATAGAATTCTTTGGTTGAACCCGCTCGGGTCCAGATTGCAATCCCAATGTAGAGCGCAAACGAGAGCCCTACGATAATATACGTTAGTGTTTGAACATCCATCTCAACGCTCCTTAGTCTTCTTGTACGTTATATTTTTTATCTAAGGCGTTGGCTTTTGCCGCGTAGACAAAAATAAGCGCAACGAATACATACATAGATCCCTGCTGTGCAAACCAGAAACCTAATTTGAATCCCATGAAATGGACTTCATTGAGTACATCAACCAATAAAATGCCGCATCCAAAAGAGACTGCCGCCCAAATGGCTAATAAGCTCAGTACGAGACGTAAATTCTCGCGCCAATAACCTTTTGCCTTGTCATTGTTTTCAAAACCCATAGTGACTCCCCTGTACTGTTTTAATTTTAAGTCTTGTTTAATCTAGCAACAGCTGGTGTGAGCACAATCACGACTTTCGTCTAACTCGTGATTCAAAACACTGTCCATAAATAGTGAATAGAAATAAATTCAATGAGTTAACAATGATTTTACATTTGGATACAGTTTCAACTTTTTCAACAGGTTAGACCAATGTCGAACAAGAATGAGTGGGATTTAGGTGAATAAGGCGGGGAAACAAGTAAAAAATAGGAATAACGTGTTGTCTGAGCTGGGAAAATTAGGAATTTAAACAACCTTAAAGATGACTTTAGACTGAAAGTGCATCATATGGTTTGAGGGTTTAACCACTAAAGATGGATGAGATATCAGCATTCGTTCTTCAATCAATAGGCGATTTCAAATCACTCATCCAAGTCACGTTAGGCCGGCAGCAAAGCCGTTTCATTTCAGCATTTCACTTAATAGTTATTGCGTAATTTGATTCACAATTGCTTTTTCAATTTCAGGCAAAAAATAACCCAGCCTAGACTGGGTTATTAACGCTAGATTAGCGAATAGCGGGATAAGTTTCCCAATGCGGCTCGCAAGGCACTTATTCGTTAGCCGCGATGAGTCTATCTCCATTTATTAAACGCGGTTACTTAGCAGCTAAAAACTTAACTAATGCCGCCAACTCTTCTGGCGTGTGCGCGGTCGACGTCAGCATATAACGGCCATTAACCAGTAATGACGGTACGCCCTTAATCCCAGCAAGCTCAGCTTGAGAGTCATAATTCATTAGGGTGAATTTGGCATCGACTGAATTCATTGCGGCATCAACATCATCCACTTTAGCGCCTTGGGCGACAAAGAAGGCTTTAACCTGTTCAGGCGCAGTAAATTGCTCACCTTTCTCATGGATTTGCTTGAAAATAGCGCCATGGGTTTGTTTAGTCATCTTTAATTTTTGCGCCACATAGTAGGCAAGCTGACTCAGTTCCCAAGCAGGACGGCCGGCGCCCACTGGGGTACGCTCAAAAGCCACATCTTTGCCGAGCATTTGCACTGTCAAGTCCATAAGCGGTTCTTGCTTATAGCAATGTGGGCAGTTATAGGAGAAAAACTCTCGCAGCACTGGCTTTTGCGCTTCGGTAATCCCCGCCACAGTGACGTAATCTTTGCCTTCTTCGAAACTTGCGGCCTGCAGTGCAAAGCTGGCACTCAACATTAATCCGCACGCCAATGCGGCTATAGGTCGAACTCGATTAAACACGCTCATTATATTGTCTCTTTTTATTCGTCATTGGTTTAAATAAGGATGACACATTCGCTCAAGCAAAACTTGGAACCCAAAGATAACCTAAAAGTTCAGCTTTTACCTTTAACAATAATTAACCTTTCTCAACATGCCGCTAGCATATCCAGCGGAGAAGCATACTGATATCGAAAGCCTAAATCTGTGACAATTGCGTCACCTTGGATGACTTTACTCGGCATAGATTGTTGATTAAATTCGGGCGCGACTAAACCAAGGGACTCGGCGGCGGCGTGATAAAACTCAGCTTTAGTGGGGTGTGTCGGCGCGCAAAGGTTGTAAATCGGTGCCACAGATAAACCTGAACCCGTTGCCGCGAGAATCCGACTTACCGCGCTGACACAATCACTTAAGTGGACTAAATTCACTGCCACATTGGCGCCACTGACATCGGTTTTTCCGGCAAGGAAACGTCCAGGATGACGTTTGGGGCCTACGAGCCCCGCAAAGCGGACAATACAGGCATGGGGCAAGGCTTGGAATAAAGCTTCTGCATCTAATAGCACTTGGCTGTCGCTAGATTCTGCCAAGGCATCGGCTTCGGTCATCACTTTATCTTTGGCCGGATACACGCCCGTAGTGCTGATAAACACAATCTGCTGATATTGCCAGCCTTGGCTTAATGCGATGAGTTGTTGCAGTTCTTCAAGATACGCGGCGTTACCGCGCTTTAATCGGGGAGGAATATTGACCACCAGATAATCGGTTTGAAATAAACCGCTTAACGCCTGAGCATCGGGGGCAGAGGGTGCTTCGCTACCCAATTGCAGCGGATAGGCTTCAATCCCGACCTCAGTTAATGCCGATAATTCTTCGGCGCTGCGCTTACAGCCTGTGACTCTATAGCCCTCATGGACAAGCTGCTTTGCTAAAGCAAAACCAAACCATCCACAACCGACCAAGGCAACACTGGATTTTACTGCGCCATTTTCTGCTTTTACATTCGCCATATTAGCCCTAAGGGAATCATATCAGCGGATAGAATACGGAACTTAGCGCATAAGATTCAAGTTTGTAGCGAACTAAAATAAAAACTAACCCCTTTATCGACTTGCAAGGTACGAATAGCGCCCTCGGACAATTCTTCCGCTTTGATGGCTTTTTGCACTGTCACGCCTTCATCACTTAAGAAACGCAGCGATGCGTCACTCCCGTCCGCTTTGCAAGCCCAGACTTGCGGCTGACTTACTTCTTTGGTGGTCATGATCACTTTCGCAATACTGTCATCGGAGAGCTTTACTATCGTTCCCGGTGGGTAGATGCCGAGAATTTTAACCAACACAGAAATCAGTGATTCCGAATGTTTACTCGCACGGTTTTTAAACAAATAACCTAGTGCCACTTGAGGAGATGTTACTTGCTGACCACTGAGCTGCTGATCGTAATCATTTGCTAAACTCACTATCTGCGTAATGATTGGGATCTTATGCCCCGTCAATCCATCAGGAAACCCTGAACCATCAACAAATTCATGGTGATGCAAAATGACATTCAACACCTCTTTAGGGAATAATCCCGACCGATTCAGCATGTCAAAACCAAAATTAGGATGCATTTGCAAATAGCTGGCTTCGTGTGTCGTTAGCGCGCCACGCTTTCGGCGGATGACATCGGGCACTTTAAGCTTACCGATATCATGCAGCAAACTGCCAAGAGCGATATCACGCAACTCTCTTGGGGTTAAATCCAGCGCATGACCTATCATCATTGCCAACACAGCCACAGAGACGCCATGTTGAGTCACACTCACATCTTTCTCATCCATCCCAACCAAGGTAAGGAACGGTGTTTCAACTTCCTGCAAATGGCTTAGCAAGTCTTCGACCAGTGCCGCCGATAATCGATAGGCGCCTTCTGGATCGCTGACTATTTTACCAAACACATTACGGGAATTATTCACATTCATTAAAAAACGCTTTTGACTTAAACGCATCGCCTTACGGGTATCGGCCTTGAGATCCCGTTCGGGTTCGACTGCTATCTCGTCTTCAATGTCTTCGTCTTCTTCAACAATATCCAGTTCTGCATTCGATTCCGACAACAAAAACACATAGGGAACCCCTAAGCCACGGATCATTTCGATTTGAGCGGCACTGCTTATATCAACGCGGTTAAATAAAAAGGGGTGATTCGTCCATGACAAGGGCAACTTGACTCTCATGCCAAGTTGAATTTCTGATAGTGATAATTTTTTTTGAGGTACTTTTGCCACGCAGTATGACTCCTTTCAAATGTGATGCGAGACATAAACAGATGACCTCATCTGCGTATCCCACAGGGCACATTCAAGCTAAGTACATATAACTATAGATGATTCAAAGCGTTCGATGCAGAGTACACATGAAAAATCCTTATCAAACTGAGGCATAAGACACATTAATTTGTGCCCTGCGCCTCAGTGTTAAATAAAGGGACTAAATAACAACAGGATAGGATCTTAAGGCTGAAGCTCTTTTTGTTCTATTTTTGGCTCTTCTTTGGGCCAGTCACGGAGATAATAACTGAGTCGCTTCGATTTAATGAGATAAATGCCCGACCAGAACAAGACTAACGCGTCTAAAGCGAGGCTCCAATGGAATAGGAATTGGCCATGGTTCAGCCGCTGCCCCAGCAAGACACCATCAATCATCAGCAGCAACCACAGACCCCATTTCAAATGCACAAAAATAGGTCTTAACCATTGAGGCGAACGGCGACGTTCGGCAATCACCACAAGATAAATCAAAACCGCGCCCAGTCCCGCCCCGAGTGCTAGCAAAAAATCTGACTTTTCAGGGTAAAAAATCCGCACTAACTCAGAACGGTCACCCATCTGGGTCAGCGAGGCGATAAAAATGCACCAACCGCGCGCAAGATAAGCCAAGAGTGCGTATAAAAAGATCGGCGGTTTAATATGGCCTTTATCATCGAGCCAAGTGATGTGACTGAAATTCAAATAGGTTTCCAATTAGCAAAAACTAAAACAGCATATTAAGGAGATGGTGCCAATCGCGGCTAATTCAATAGCCAAAGCAGACTATCTTTCCCCCATTTCTTTTTACGCGTGCAAATAAAAATAGCGCCATAGGTAAGGCGCTATTTAATACTTACGATTCAGTGGTTTTTAAACTGTAGATTCAAAACATCAGACCAGAGCCAGCGGCCTATTTCAGCCCACAGCAATCAAGCGTTCGCAGCGAGCAGTGCCAATAACTCATCCTCATCCATCACTTTAACGCCAAGCTCCTGCGCTTTCGCAAGTTTTGAACCTGCCGCCTCACCTGCCACTAAGCAATCGGTATTTTTCGACACACTGCCAGCGACTTTTGCCCCCAGCGCCTGCAACTGCGCTTTAGCATCATTACGATTGAGCTGATTTAAGGTACCGGTCAATACCCAAGTTTGGCCTTTAAGCGGCTGCGCCTCTGCACTTGGCGCTTCAATGGCGGGCCAATGCACACCAGCAGCGATTAAGGCATCGATAACCTCAAGGTTATGCGGCTGAGCAAAAAAGTGGGCCACATGCTGGGCCACCACGGCGCCAACATCTTCCACTTCAGTTAACTGCTCCACACTTGCCACCCGCAGCGCATCTAAACTGGCAAAGTGCGCCGCAAGGTTTGCCGCCGTCGCCTCGCCCACTTCGCGAATACCCAAGGCATATAAAAAACGCGCAAGTGTTGTAGTTTTGGCAGCTTCAATCGCCGCCGCTAAATTGGTTGCCGACTTCATCCCCATGCGGTCGAGCATAGTCATCATAGAGGCGGTGAGCTTAAACAGATCTGCAGGACTTTGGACGAGTTCTTTATCAATCAATTGCTCGACAACTTTGTCGCCCATGCCATCGATATCCAAAGCCTTGCGAGAAGCAAAATGCTTAATCGCTTCTTTACGCTGCGCTTCACAGAATAAACCACCGCTACAACGCGCCACTGCCTCACCTTCGAGACGCTCGACTAAACTGCCGCACACAGGACAATTGTGTGGGAATACAATATCAGTCGCTGTTTCAGGGCGTCTTTCGGGCACTATGGCAACAATTTGTGGGATCACATCACCAGCGCGGCGGATGATCACAGTGTCACCGACTTTAATGCCTAAACGGGCAATTTCATCGGCATTGTGCAGCGTCGCATTCGATACCGTCACGCCGCCAACAAATACTGGCTTTAAGCGCGCCACTGGCGTCACCGCACCTGTGCGGCCCACTTGGAAATCGACGCCTTCAAGTAGAGTCATTTCTTCCTGTGCGGGGAATTTATAGGCAATTGCCCAGCGGGGAGATTTAGCCACAAAACCTAAACGTTGCTGCTGGGCAATATCGTTAACTTTCATCACGACGCCATCGATTTCAAAGGCTAAATCACCGCGACGAGTGAGAATGTCTTTATAGTAGTCATAGACTTGGCTTAATTCAGCGCAGACTTTGATTTCGCTACTAACGGGTAAACCCCACGACTTAAGCTGCTGTAACTGCTCGAAATGGGTTTTAGCTAACGGATGAGAATCCGGCTCAACAACCCCTAACGCATAGGCATAAAAAGCCAATGAACGGGCAGCGGTAATTTTACTGTCGAGTTGTCGTAAGCTGCCAGCGGCGGCGTTACGGGGATTAACAAAGAGTTTTTCATCCTTGGCGCGCGCCCTGTCATTCAAAGCCTCAAAGGCCGCTTTTGGCATAAAGGCTTCACCGCGCACTTCAACGAGTTCAGGGAAATCATTGCCGCGCAGTTTAAGCGGGATCGATTTAATGGTTTTAACGTTTTCAGTGATGTCTTCACCGACAGAACCATCGCCGCGGGTCGCGGCGCGCTCAAGTACGCCATTTCTATACAAGATACTCACGGCAAGGCCATCGAGTTTAGGCTCGCAGCAAAAACTCACCTCACCCACTTTATCGGTGACACGTTTGTGGAAAGCACTGAAATCCGCTTCATCGAAGGCGTTATCTAAGCTCAACATAGGTTTAAGGTGAGTGATTTGATCAAATTTGGCGAGCGCCAATCCGCCCACCCTTTGAGTCGGTGAATCAGCCACAATCAAATGGGGATATAACGCCTCAAGCTTGAGTAAACACTGCATCAACCTGTCGTACTCAGAATCAGTAATGCTCGGCGCATCATCCACATAGTAACGAATGTTGTGCTCGTTCAGTGATTGGCTGAGCACCTGCATCACCTGCGATGCGTTTTCAGGGTTAACGTCTTCTGACAGAAGTGTATCGAGTTGAATGTCTTGCATATTCTTTATCCAGAATGCTTTAGATAACAAAAGTAGATCATAAAAAATGAGGCCGCAATTAGCGGCCTCATCAATATATAAACCGCCAAATTGCGGCGTCGGCTAAGCGTTAGCGCGAATGCGGTGTAAATAATCTTGCTTAGTAAACTCGCCCCAAGGCAGACGTTGACCGTCGAGCACCACGGCATCGATCTCCTCAGCGAGTTGGCGCGCAGAATTAAGCATAATCGAGAAGTTCATTAAAGCATCGCCGTAGCAAGGTAACGTCATGAAAAATACCACACCTTGAGTACTGAACTGCTCCATGTTGTCCGGATCAAACACGCCAGGTTTTAGCATGTTAGCAATAGAGAACAAGACTTTACCATTGCCCGCATTATCCACATGGCGATGGAAAATATTCATGTCGCCATATTTAAAGTTCAAAGTTAAGAAACAAGGCAGTAGTTCAGCGCCGTTCAGCTGTTGGCCATCTTTTGCGACCACATGTAAAACCAGCACGTCGCGTGGCTCACCTAATTCATCTTCAGCGGCTTGTTCAACATGCGCTACTTGTTGATGATCTGTTTCATATTCATTTTCTTCAAACAAAGCAGTTTGCTGCGGCGCGGCACGTAGCGCCTGTTCTTGCTCAGCGGCTTTTTGCGCCACAATAGCAGCATGGGATTGACCCATTTGCGGCACTTGCGTGCCCAAGACGGGCTCTTGGCGCGAGACTTTAGGACCGCGGTGTTGCTCTTTTGCAACTGGTGGCTGCAAGCTAAAATCAGGCTGAGCTGGAATAGGTTCGTGTTTCGTTTCTACCTTAAACCCTGATTTAAGTTCTGCTTTAAATTCTGGCGATGTCAATTCTTGCGGCTTAGTCTCTAGCTTTACTTCTTGTTTCAAATAAGGATTGGCCGCGGGAGTCTCGTTGTTAGGCGCAAGTTCGCCAGCTTTACGCACTCGCACAGCACCAATACCGTCGGCATCAAATCCTTCGGCATCAATTCGCTTAGGGCTCGACTCACCTTTCTCGGCCTGTTTCTTATAAAAATTGCCCATTGGACTATCTTTCAATGACTTAGGTTGTTGTCTTCTGATAGACCAAAATCCATGCACCAGCACAGCAACTATGGCTATGGCGCCTAAAACAAACAATACTAGTTGCAAATCTTCCATTGGTTACCCTGTCTTTGTTCTAGTTATCCAGCGTCAGCCATCGCCACCGCTTGCTCTATGTCTACCGCGACTATACGAGACACACCGGGCTCGTGCATAGTCACGCCTATAAGTTGATCAGCCATTTCCATGGTTATTTTGTTATGGCTGATATAAATAAACTGTACGCTCTGCGACATTTCTTTCAGTAATCGACAGAAACGTTCTACGTTGGCATCGTCTAATGGCGCATCCACTTCGTCTAGCATACAGAAGGGAGCAGGATTCAGCCTAAAAATTGCGAATACCAATGATAAAGCGGTTAAGGCTTTTTCACCACCCGAAAGAAGATGGATTGTGCTGTTCTTCTTACCTGGCGGCTGCGCCATGATAGTGACGCCGGTTTCCAGCAAATCATCGTCCGTTAATGCTAAGTAAGCTCGACCGCCACCAAACACCTTTGGAAATAAGCGTCCGAGATCTTCATTGACTGAGTCAAATGTCGTCTTAAAGCGGCTGCGGGTTTCTTTGTCTATCTTACGGATCGCTTCCTCTAAGGTCGCCAGTCCCTTATTTAAATCGTCATCTTGATGATCAAGATAGGATTTTCGCTCACTTTGCTGTTCAAATTCTTCGATAGCCGCAAGGTTAATCGCGCCTAAGCGAACAATTTTCTGCCGTATTTGATCTAAATCACTCTGCCACTTGTCAGGCATGCCCTCCGCGGGCAAGTTTCCAAGGATTTCAGACAGAACAATTTGCTGTTCCTGTAAGGCTTCCAGCTGACTATTGGCTTGGCCTTTTATTCCTTCACGACGTAACTTTAACGTGCTCAGGCTTTGAGTCAAGCCCTCAAGCTTACCAAGCTCTTGTTTTTGCTTTATTCCGATACTGTTTAATGTCTCAGTGAGCCCACTTTGCTGCTGACGGACGTTTTTTAAGCCCTGTTGTTGCTCATGTTGTTGCTGCAATAACTGCGTTAACTGCTCAGTCAGCTGCACACTATTTTGTACGCCACTCAATTGGGCGACTTTGGCAAGTTCAGCTAACACTGACTCACGAGTGTGGATAAGTTCATTGACACGCACTTGCTGTAATTCAATTTGTTCGGTACTGACGGCCATGCGCATCGTTACAGCTTGTAAGGCAGAAGCTGTGGTCGATAACTGACGTTCAACCTCAGTTATACGCGCTTTCAATGCTTGATGGCGCACGCTATCGGCCTGCGTGTCTTGGGTGAGTTGTCGCTGAATATCAATACTCGCCTGCAACGCATCATCAAGCTCTGTTTCTTGCTCACCCAATAACTCGAGTTGCTCGCTCAAGCGTTCAATGCCAAGCAAGCTCGCGCTTAATGCCGCTTCAAGTTTGCTCTGCTGCTCAGCGCGCGCCTTTACTTGCTCAGTTAAGCCACTGAGCTGCATCGACTTCGTCGCTTTATCCAACTGTAATTGATGCAATTTTTGCGCGCCAGCAGTCAATTGTTGTCTTTGCTGCTGCAAGGTAGCCGCAAGTGCCGTCATCTTATCTTGCAGTAGGTGCAAGGATTGCTGTAAATCGAGGATGTTTTGCGCTAACTGGGCTTGCTCTTTACTGAGCTGTACCAGTGACTGAGCGCCCTCTGTCTTAGTGATTAAAAAACCTTGCCCGAGGAGATACCCGTCGGCGGTGACAATCCGCTCATCGGTCTTTAACTGCGGCAGTAGCTGTTTTGCTGCGTGAATATCTTTTGCCCACTTAAGCCCCGCTAACCAAGGGGCAAGATTCACCTCAGCCTGTAAGTACTCACTCTGGGTGTATTGCGACGTTATCGCTTGAAACCCCATTTCGGTTTCAGTGACGCCAACGGGCAAGGTCAACAAGCCATTGAGGGCGAGTTCGGCCGCGGTTTCCCAACCATTGTCAACGGTTAGACTCTGCCATAACTGCGGTTTATCACTTTGCTGTTCCTGCTTAGTCAACCACTGTTCAACCAGCTCATGACGCGCTTTAGTCGCGGTTAATTGCTGCTGAATTTGCTCGGCGCTATGGCGGGCGTCATCCAAAGCTTGCGTGCTTGCGCTAACAATTTGTTCTTGCTGATGATTAATCTCGGTTTGTAGCCTAGTGGCGTCAGCAAGAGACTCAATTTCTTGTTGCAGTGGCGTGATGTTTGAGGCGAAATCGCTGTCCACTAAAGCGACGAGCTGCGCTTGCTGCTCACTGCTTTGCTGCTGTTTATGCTGTAATAATTGCTGCTGATGCGCTAACTGACTGCGGCGCAGTTCAAGCTGTAACTTGTGCTGAGAAACATCAACGGCCTGTTGACGCGCAACTTCAGCCTGCTGCTGGCTGCGCTCTATGCTCATCTCCCATTGGGATTGCAGCTCATCCATGATTTCTTGCTGTTCAGCATGCTGCGGCCCAAGCTTAGCAAGCTCAAGTTCTAACGCGCTAAGGCTCGCTTTATAGCCGTTGAGCTTATCGGTGTTTTGCAGGATCTGCTCTTTCACTTGCGCCAACTGGGTTTCGAGCTGGGCATCACGCTGCTTTTGATTCTGTAACTGTTGTTCTAACTTAGCGATGTCGGTGCCCGTCAGATAATAGGCTTCAACTGCGCGTTGTTCTTGCTCCGCTAATTGGGCGAGTTGCACTTGCAATTCAGTCGTTTGCAATTCATCGGTTTGCGCGAGCGACTGCGCCGCCGCTTGTTGCACTTCTATGGCGCGGATTTGCTCAGACAGACTCGCCATCTGATCTTGCAACTCTTGATAGCGCATCACGAGGAGTTCAGCATGGGTCTTGCGCTCGGCCTGTTTTAGCTCACGATATTGCTTCGCGGCCTTGGCCTGCTGCGCCAGTTTATCTAACTGTTTGCCGAGTTCACTGCGAATATCGCCTAAACGCTCGAGGTTTTCGCGGGTATGGCGGATACGATTTTCGGTTTCGCGGCGGCGTTCTTTATAGCGAGAAATCCCTGCGGCTTCTTCAATAAAAGTGCGCAAGTCTTGAGGTTTAGATTCGATAAGGCGAGAAATCGTGCCCTGCTCAATAATGGCGTAGCTGCGCGGACCAAGACCTGTGCCCATAAACAAGTCGGTAATGTCTTTACGGCGACACTTTTGGCCATTGAGAAAATACCAAGACTCACCGTCTCGGCTCACCTGACGCTTAACGGCGATTTCTTCGTAACTGGCATACTGACCCGCGAGGCGACCATCTTTATTTTCAAAAATAAGTTCAACACCCGCCACAGACACAGGTTTTCGTGCGCTTGAGCCGTTAAAGATCACGTCGGCCATCGAATCACCGCGCAGGTGTTTCGCCGAACTTTCACCCAATACCCAACGCACGGCATCGATCACATTCGATTTACCGCAGCCATTTGGGCCAATAATGGCGGTTAATGCCTGTAAAAAAGGAATTTTAGTGGGATCGACAAACGACTTAAAGCCGGCAAGTTTTATCTGTTTTAATCTCATGGTGCCAGTTAGCGCGTCTCTGAAGTCTGGCCCGAAAATGAGCCCAGTGGTGCAAATACATTTATCGGCCAACTTTAACAAAGCAGGCAGCATTTTGTAACGCTTTTTATTGAATTCATGCGGCTTTTAGCTTGTCATCTGCCCATGAGTTGATCACAATCGCAGTTATCTTTATATCAGGCAGTCTCTCAAGATGTAGCCCAACTTTTTGGAAAGACGATATGACACAGAAGAAAACCTTGCCCTTCCCAGCCAAAAGCGGCGTTAATTATTTTCTCGATGGCTTTGGTTTAATTACACGTAAAGGCCTGCGCACTTTCGTGTTTATTCCCTTGATGATCAACCTGCTGCTGTTTGCGGGCGTCATTTATGTAGCAATAGGCCAGTTAGATACGCTATTCACTTGGATGAATGCCCAGTTGCCTGACTACTTAAGCTGGTTAAACTTTTTGCTTTGGCCACTCGCAGTGACCACTATGCTGGTGATGCTCGCCTTTGTGTTTAGCTCGGTGATGAACTGGCTCGCCGCCCCCTTTAATGGTCTGTTGGCTGAAAAAGTCGAGCAACTATTAACTGGCAAGCCGCTGAATACCGGTACTGGCATCGATTTAATCAAAGACTTACCGCGTATCCTCGGGCGTGAGTGGATCAAACTCAAGTACTATCTGCCCCGCGCACTGATATTTTTGTTGCTGTTTTTAGTGCCTATGGTGGGCCAAACGCTGGCGCCAATCTTATGGTTCCTGTTCAGCGCTTGGATGATGGCAATTCAGTACTGCGATTACCCCTTCGATAACCATAAGGTCAGTTTTAAGGATATGCGCTTTGCCTTGAATCAAACCCGTGGCACGAGTTTTAGCTTTGGCGCTACTGTGACACTGTTTTCGATGATCCCCATCGTCAACTTTATCGTGATGCCTGTGGCGATTTGTGGCGCAACGGCGATGTGGGTCGACAAGTATCGTGAAGCCTACCGCAATCATGCAATCGCACCAGAATAATTAAAGATAACAATACTTGTCTAAAATGATGTGGGTTTGATATCGATTCCTGCAACATAAAAACAGCCTCAATTGAGGCTGTTTTTATTGATAAAGATCGCAGAACAATCTGCGCTACTAGGTTCAGCTTAGCACTTCTGCAAAATCACACTGCCGATGGAATATCCCGCACCAAAGGAGCTTAATAAGCCTAAATCACCCGCTTTAAAGTCGCTGGAATACTTATGAAATGCAATCACAGAGCCAGCAGATGCGGTATTGGCGTACTCGTCTAACACGACAGGCGCTTGTTCCGCTGATACATCATCCCCTAACAGTTTTCTCACCACAAACTGGTTCATGTTGATGTTCGCTTGATGCAACCATAAACGCTTAAAAGACTGCGGCGTTAATGCTTGTTCGGCCAGATGTTCATCCAAATGTTGGTAAATCATCGGCAGCAGCTCTTTAAACACTTTGCGTCCTTGTTGGTGGAACAGTTTATCGGCCTGATGGGCAGCACTCGGATCGCAGCGATTCAAGAAACCAAAATTACTGCGAATATTATTCGAATAATCAGTAAAACAGCGGCTTGAGAGGATTTTAAACAGATTGTCAGATTGAGCTAGACTTTGCTCTTCCAGTACCAGTGCGGTCGCGACATCACCAAAAATAAAATGGCTGTCACGATCGCGATAATTCACCTGTGCCGAGCAAATCTCAGGGTTGATCACTAACACTCTTGAGGCAGAACCCGTAGCAATGGCATTAGCCGCGGCGACAATTGCAAACGTCGCCGATGAACACGCTACCTGCATGTCGTAACCATAACCGCGCGTACCGAGTGCACGTTGAATTTCAATCGCCATAGCAGGATACGCACGCTGAGTATAAGCGCAGGCAACAATCACTAAGTCAATTTGCTCAGCCTTGAGATTGGCATTGTTAAGTGCCATCAATGCGGCTTCAACCCCAATTTCAGCCTGCATAGATAACTCGTCGCTGCTGCGCTCTGGAATTAACGGCATCATGACTTCGGGATCGAGAATGCCCTCTTTCACCATCACATATCTGTGCTTGATGCCCGAGGCCTTTTCAATAAATTCGCTCGAGGAATAGGACAAAGCCTCGACATGGCCTTGCTCGATTAAGCCTGCATTTTCAAGATTGTAAATATCCACATAGGCATTGAAGCTCTCAACTAAGGCTTCATTAGAAATACTGTGGGGCGGCGTAAATAAGCCACTCCCCGAAATCACGACCTGTTTCATAGGTGCTCCGAACGGGTGCTTGTTGTAAGGTGAGCAGAGGCGGCATTATCATTTGTAAGCGCAGACGCTAACTCACTTTGCCCCTGTACTTGCTGCTCTAATCGTTGCTTTTTATGCATTTGTGCTAAGTCTATCACGACTGTTGAAGATATTTTATCTTGGATCCCCTGCCGATTGGCATCCCAAAATATTTGCATAAAGCCAAGTAAGCCAGTGGTGAAGCCTGCGGCATAACCACCGTAACGGCCAAAGGCGGCCCATAAACTGATTTTAGCGCCATCAAGCTGGATCACCCGTATACCAAGCATCTTCTTACCTAAGGTTTGACCATCAAACCGCGCGGTAAAGACGGTAAAGTAAAACGCCGCCCAACCAAAGCCCAATCCCATGTCACTCATAAAACCTTTAACCCAAGCGATAACACTGTGAGTGGTGGATTCCTTTTCATCATCGGCGCTTTTCCCTTTTGTGCCTAGCTGAAGTACAGTTTTGGTTACATTTGTCGCTTCGGGTACTTTTACAGTGTTAGCCACAAGACCTTGCGCGGCATCGGTTGGTTCACTGGTTTCAATGGTTTGAATCGACTTAAGCGGCTCAGACTGGGTATCAGGCATTGGCAACTCAGCTTGGGGCGCGATAACCGGCCACAAGGTGCCATCAAGCACTTCCGTCTGGAGCTTTTCGCTGTCTGCGGCAGACAAACTACTGTTGGCGATGGCGCTAAGGACTATCTCCCGTCGCTCAATCTCTGTCATGCCCTTTGATGCTGAAGCATTTTCTATCATCTCGCGTAGGGATTGAACTTGAGTTTTACCACAATCGTAATTGTCGCAAAGGCTCAACGAAATGATGGCCGGAAGCGAGGTAAGAATTTGTTTACCCAATGCTGCCCCCTCTACTGCCTGCTCATTATCGGTATTGTTTGAGCCATTAACATTAAGCAGGTTATCGGCGGTCGTGAGCAGCATAAAAGCCAACATCGCGGCATAAAGTCCCCATTTGAGTAAACGACCCAATTTATGACTGCGTTTCTCAATATAAATGATACCGACCACCAGCAATACAAACATCCAATCCATCTGCTCCGCTAACACTGTGATCAGCAAGCCATCAATCAGCATGGCTAAAGCGCGTTTTAGCGGCGCCGCCAATGGCGTATAAAGCACAGTGTCTGCGATGGTAAAAGCATGGGGAGTCACCATAGTTTTTGGGTCTTTGCCCAAATCCGTTTGTTGTTGTTTCATGTTTGCGTCTTGTCCGATACGAGTGATAGGCTTGTTTTACGATTGACACATCAAGAAGTTATCCTTGCGAATGCAACAATCTTTTTTATGTTAGCAAGAGGTTAACACAGTTAAACGGGCTGCCAATCAGGGTTTGCGAATAACAGCACATCCTTTAATAACCAAATCGAATAAAGAAGAACAAACAATCACTTCTAAAAGCGCCACAGCAGATTATGATTCAATAGTGCCAACATAGGAGCAAGCAATCCATGAGCAAAATTTTCGAAGACAATTCATATACTATTGGTAATACCCCGCTAGTACGTTTAAACCGTGTTAGCCAAGGTAAAGTGCTGGCCAAAGTCGAAGCGCGTAACCCAAGTTTCAGTGTTAAATGCCGTATCGGTGCCAATATGATTTGGGATGCCGAGAAAAAGGGGCTACTGACTAAAGATCACGAGCTGATTGAGCCGACGTCTGGTAACACAGGTATTGCGCTGGCGTATGTTGCCGCGGCCCGTGGTTATAAGCTTACCCTGACTATGCCAAATACCATGAGTTTAGAGCGTCGTAAACTGCTCAAAGCCCTTGGCGCAAATCTCGTGCTGACAGAAGGCGCGAAAGGCATGAAAGGTGCAATTGATAAAGCGGAAGAAATCCGTCAATCGGCTCCTGAAAAATACATTTTATTACAGCAGTTTAATAACCCTGCTAACCCAGAAATCCATGAAAAAACCACAGGTCCAGAAATCTGGAATGATACCGATGGCGAAGTGGATGTGTTTGTTGCCGGTGTAGGTACGGGCGGTACGATTACAGGTGTCAGCCGTTACTTGAAAAAAGTAGCAGGCAAAACCATTACCTCAGTGGCGGTTGAGCCAGCAGATTCTCCTGTGATTGCGCAAACCTTAGCGGGTTTACCGGTACAACCTGGTCCACATAAAATCCAAGGTATTGGTGCAGGCTTTATCCCTGGTAACTTAGATTTAGAGTTGATTGACCGCGTAGAAGCTGTCACCAATGATGAAGCCATCGACATGGCCCGTCGCTTAATGCAAGAAGAAGGCATTTTAGTGGGTATTTCATCAGGTGCCGCCGTTGTTGCCGCAAACCGCATCGCTGAATTGCCAGAATTTGCGGGCAAAACCATTGTGGTGATTTTGCCATCGGCTGCCGAACGTTACTTATCTTCAGTCTTGTTCCAAGGCCAATTCGGCGACGAAGAAAACATTCAATAATCGATGTTGGATTACCCTTTAAAATACCCAGCCCTTTAAATACCCAGCCTCTGCTGGGTATTTTTTATTTGTGACATTGCATTAATTAGATCCCGACTGCAGAGCGTAAACAAGTTCTAGCTCAAGTTTGGATGCAGCTCATAGTTCTCAGTATCACCAGTAGCATTAGCGGCTCAGTGAGTTATAAAGCACAGATATTCTCGTCAATCGATTCCTTTTTATGCCTTTTTACCGCACTCCAAGTCATATCAGCGCCTTTAATGCTAAATTTGAAGCGCAAAAAATCGCCTTTGGCCCCATTAGTTTTCAAGTCGCCCACTGTCTGCTCAAATTCGATGTGTTAGCGCAAATAGATAACGCGGCTGAACGTGGGATCACTGCGGCCGAGTTAAGCCAATCGACACCACTGAGCGAGTACGCCCTTGGAGTCTTGCTGGATATGGGGCTCAGCATGGGGCTCGTTTGGCAGCATGAGTCTGGCTATGTACTCGACAAAACGGGGCACTTTTTACTCCATGACGACATGGCCGCCATCAACCTTAACTTTGTGCAGGACGTTTGTTATCAAGGCCTTTTTAGCCTTGATACCGCACTACTCGAAGGCAAGGCCGCAGGACTCAAGGTTTTCGGTGACTGGGATACTATCTACCCTGCCTTGAAGGATTTACCACCCAAAGCGAAACAGAGCTGGTTTGCCTTCGATCATTACTATTCGGATCATGCCTTTCCACAGCTTCTGCCGTTAGTGTTTGCCCATAAGCCAAGCCATTTAGTGGATATAGGTGGCAACACAGGCAAATGGGCGCTGAGCTGCTGTGACTATGACGCCAACATTGAAGTCACGATCATGGATTACCCTGGACAACTTGAAGTGGCGACGCAAAATGCCATCGCACGGGGCGTTGCCGCGCGAGTCCATACCTTTGCCACCGATCTGCTGGACGACACCCTGCCTTTTGTCGATGGCGCGGATACTTACTGGATGAGCCAGTTTCTAGATTGCTTTTCAACAAGCCAGATCCTGAGCATTTTACAACGCACGGCAAAGGCAATGACGCCAAACAGCCAACTCTTTATCGTCGAAACCTTTTGGGATAGACAGCCATCGGCCGCCTCTGCCTACTGCGTAAATGCCACGAGCCTCTATTTCAGCGTCATGGCCAATGGCAATAGCCGCATGTATCACTCTAAGGATTTATTGGCCCTGCTTCACCAAGCGGGACTGTATGTGGATGAAGATACAGACAATCTTGGCCTAGGGCACACGCTACTGCGCTGTAAACTCAAACCTTAAGTTTAATGGCAACCTTTAAGTAAGGAAAACTTACTTAATGAATAAAATTAATCAAATTTATTTATCATTGATACCCGCAGTAAACTGAGGACATCAAAACAGCGCCCCAAAAAGCGATGTTAAGCATTGTCAGTATTGAGAGGTATTCAACATGACTTCAAAACGCAAACGCTGGACATCCCACGCAGCTAAACTTCCCAGCCCTATAGCAGGGCTGGCACTTGCCATTGCCAGCTTAGGTTGGACTTGGGAGAACATGACACCTTCACTTAATGGCGCAGGACAACTCACAGGCGCCATCATCGCCTCTGTGTTGCTGTTACTGCTCATGGGTAAGTTTATGCTGCATCCGATTATTCTAAAGGACGAACTCAGCCACCCAGTGATTGGTAGCGTGATCCCCACCTTCGCCATGGGGCTGATGGTCGTGTCTAAAACACTTGGCGATTATTTCCCCCAAGCTGGCTTAACCCTGTGGCTAGTGGCCATAGGTATTCATGTGCTCTTCTTAAGCGCGTTTATCTACTACCGCGCCATCGATTTTAAACTCGAGCATATGGTACCAAGCTGGTTCGTGCCACCGATTGGCATCATAGTCGCGGCGGTGTCTTTCCCTGTATCTGACTACGAATGGCTAGCAAACGCCATTTTGGTTTTTGGGATGTTAGCTTACTTAGTCATGCTGCCTTTAATGCTCTATCGCCTCATTTTCTGTCAGGCGATACCCGACGCAGCTAAACCAACCATAGCCATTCTCGCGGCGCCCGCCAGTTTATCACTCGCTGGCTATCTGACCGTTTGCGAGCAGGCGTCAATTCCCTTAGTCGCCTTACTGCTGAGCATCGCCATTTTGATGACGAGCATCATCTACTTGGCCTTCTTTCACCTGTTAAAGCTACCCTTTAGCCCAGGCTATGCAGCCTTTACCTTCCCTATGGTTATCGGTGCTACCGCGCTCTTTAAAACCGCCGCTTGGTTAACCCAGTTCAATAACATGGGTGAGTTAGCGGTATGGATAAAATACCTAGCAGAATTCGAGCTTGTGATCGCCACCTTAGTGGTTGTCTATGTCGCTCTACGCTATTTAGCACACTTCTTTCCAGTGCAATTTAAAGCGATAGAACAAAAAACCATGCTTGAGAGTAAATAAACAGAATTGCAGTTTGTAAAATGTATTAGTGTTACATGAGAGATTATTTTCAAACTAGAAAATAAACCAAAATGAAGGTGAATACATATTCACCTTCATTTAATATTTAAGCGATTAAAATTTGACATTCACTTCAACAAAAGATTACTTATCAACCTTTACAGGATTACGCACTGTAATTATTGAGTCCATCACTACAAATCGTGGATAACAAAATTACATTAAATTAAACCGCACAAAAAACCTTATATCACCTAAACCTTAAAGCTTTTAATTCCAAATATATAGAATGGCAAACCCTATATTAATCAGCTTTTATATTTTTTACATGAAAATAATCACAAAATATTATTTTTACAACCCAATGCGCGAAACAAACTAAAAACATAACATAAACACATTTACCACCAAAGCATCAACAAGTAGAAACAACAAGGAGGTATCACAAACAAATTCATCAGTAAATAGACCCCGCTCCCATGTTTATTGGCTCAAGACAAATCTACCTACAACCTTTAAATCACTTTAATTAACAAACTAACAACAAGAGCCATTAAAGCTCAGTGTTGCACTTGTTATTTTCTTGTGGTTATATCCTGAGCTTAATTAAATGAGTGCTTATTCTTTACATAAGTAACCATTTAAGAAAAATAAAAATAAACATACAACATGTGTTAAGGGAGAATAAAATGCGCGCAAATTCTACATTAGCCAAAGCAGTTCGCTTTGCGTTAATAGGCGGAGCTACTACAGCGGCTTTATCAACGTCAGCTGTATTTGCTGCTGACGACGGTGCAAAAGTTGAACGTATTGAAGTAACGGGCTCACGTATTAAACGTACCGATATGGAAGGATCATCACCCGTTACAACTATCAGTGCCTCCGATATAGAGAAAACAGGAGAAATGTCTGTTGCTGACGTACTGCGTAGAAGTAACTTAAACAGCTTCGGGTCTACTTCAGAACGTTCAGGTAGTAGTGCTCAGTCACAAGCGACAATTAACCTCCGTGGTGCGGGTTCAGATCGTACTTTAGTGCTATTAAATGGCAAGCGTATGCCAGGCTCGCCAACATTAGGTGGAACCGCTGTCAATCTTAATACTATCCCAACTGCTGCAATTGAAAGAATTGAGGTATTAACAGATGGTGCTTCCGCAGTATATGGCTCAGATGCTGTTGCTGGCGTAGTCAATATTATTCTTAAAAAAGGCTTTGAAGGCCTTGAAGTTTCAGCGACCAGCTCACAACCAGTGCAAGATGGTGGTGAAGAATGGAAGACACAAATTGTGGGTGGCGCTGTTGGTGAAAAAGGCAGTGTCACTTTCTCTTTTGAACACTTAAACCGCGAAATCATTTATCAACGTGATCGCTGGTTTTCAAGTTCTTCCAATGTCCTAGCGCCAAAATTTGACGATACCACTGGCGTTTCAACTTACGCTCGTAATTTCCTTGATGGAAAAACAGGCCAATTTAAGCCCATGTCGGCTTGTGATAATCCTAAGATGGTGGGTGGTGGGCATATCTATGATGCTGGCGATGGTGACTATGTTTGTGGTTACGATTTTACTGCAGAAGCAGCTGATCATGCTGCACGTTCTTACACTGCTGGCTATGTAAATGCAGAATATGAACTTTCTGATGAAATCGTTTTTCAAGGCTTAGGTCTATTCTCTCGCAATGAGACTTTTGGCCGCTATGCTCCAGCAGCAGGCTGGTTTAATGTCGCCCCAGGTCAAGTTGAAGTAAAAAATTACGATGCAAATGGCAAATACACTGGTAACAGTTTGAACGAAAATGCTGGGCGAGCTTATTATCGCTTCACAGATGTTGGTACTCGTGATGCGAAAACTGTCGATTACAGCACTGACATTCAATTGGGTTTAGTTGGTACGCATGACAGCTTCGGTTGGGATTTTACATATCATTATAATTTAGCTGAAAATAGTAACTATGGTACTGGATATGTACACAGACCTACAGTTGAAAGATATGTTAAAGATGGCATTTTCAACTTTGGTCCTGAAGGTAATAGTGCATCTGTTATAGCCGACATGGCTCACGAAACCCTTAAGCAAGACATAATGGAGTTTCAAAGTGTCAATGCTGGTGTAAACTTTGAAGCCATTGAATTACCCGCAGGTAACATTGGTTGGTACATAGGAACTGAAGCTCTCCAATATAAATATGAAGCTAACGTTGATGCGCAAACCGCTGCTGGTGCCGTTATTGGTTCATCTGGTAATGGTGCTTCAGGTGATCGTGATGTCTATGCACTGTTCGCTGAATCCATTATCCCTGTAACCGAAGATTTAGAATTAAACTTAGCTTATCGCTACGATAACTACTCTGACTTTGGTTCTGCTACAACACCAAAAGTCGCCCTAAGATATCAACTCTTAGATGACGTTGTATTCAGAGCATCATGGGGTCAAGGTTTCCGCGCACCATCATTGTCAGATCTAATTGCTTCAGATTCGTTTAGTGCAGATACGGCAACGGATTACCATTACTGCGATGTTCTAGGCACTAATGTTGCTGACTGTAAAGCTAAGCAATATGATGTGACACGCACTGCAAATAAAGAGTTGCAACCAGAAACATCAAACTTCTACAACTTAGGACTTGTATGGGACATCACTGATAAACTAAGTAGTAAATTTGAGTATTATAGCTTAGATATCAAAGATGTTATTACTTTTGTCTCTTTGGACTCACTACTAAAAGAAGAACAAAAAGTTGGTTACGGTAACTTAAGCCGCGGTGAAATTAAACGTGTAGGCGATAATCCTAATGGAAAGTTGTTGTCAGCAACAACACCTAAAGCAAATGGCAACGGTTTCGATACTTCTGGTATAGACTTCAATCTAACATATAGTGGATTTGAAACCGCTATTGGTGACTTTAGCAGTTCGTACGATCTAAGCTATATTCTTTCATATAATGAGGAAGAATATTTTGAGGGGCCAGTAAATGATAAAATTGGCCGTAATGGTATGCCTGAATTCAGATTCACTTGGGTTATCGACTGGAGCTATGGTGATCACTCAGCATCTATATTGACACAATATATTGACGGTCAATCAGAAAAAACAGATCCAAATACATACGCCCAAGTTGGAAGCTTGTCTTCGCAAACGACATTCGATATTAGCTATGGCTATGCTACACCGTGGGAAGGAAAAATTAGTTTAGGTATTCGAAACTTAACTAATGAAGACCCGGTTTTAGATTCTAATCTTAAATATGATGCTTCTCTATACAACTTATATGGCCGTACATTTACGGCAACATATACACAGAAATTCTAATATCTCATTTCTCAATTAGAACCTAATCAAAAAACGGCGTCTTAGGATGCCGTTTTTATTTGCTTCTTTTACGCAGCCCAGTAAATAAGCATAAAAAATGCCCAGCGATTTGCTGGGCACTTTCACTTCAGACTGATAATTAAAGGCGTTCTAAGAATGCTTCGTCAGCTTAATTTCACTCGCATGTTGAGGTTTTTCGGTATGTGAATGGGGCGTTGAAAAGTGCTCATGGTGAGCTTTGTGTGGATCACTTGACGTCGTTTTCCCCTGCTCTATCCACCAATAACCTAAACCCACAATCACACCACCGCCGACAATATTGCCTAGGGTGACGGGGATTAAGTTGTTGAATATAAAGTTAGTCACGGTTAAATCGGCAAACTGCTCTTGAGTCACACCTAAAGATGCAAAGAATTCTGGGCTGGCGATAGATTGGATCATCATGCCCATAGGCACCATAAACAGGTTAGCGATACTGTGTTCAAAACCGCTGCTGACGAACATGGCCACGGGTAAGATCAACAGTAGGGATTTAGTCAACACATCACGGCTGGCGAAGGTCATCCACACGCCTAAACACACCAACATGTTACACAAAATGCCTAAGCTAAAAGCTTGGATCCAAGTGTGATGCAGTTTGTGTTGCGCCACTTTAAGGGCATTTAATCCCCAGTTACCACCATCGAGTTCATACATGCCCGCGGCGGTGATCAAACAAACCATCAGTATAGCGCCGACAAAATTGCCCGCATAAACCCGGCACCAACATTTGAGTAATTCAGCGCCAGAGACTTGTTTTTGTGCCCAGGCGACGGTACTGAGTACTGAACTGGTAAACAGCTCGCCGCCGCAAACTACCACTAAAATCAGGCCTAAACTAAAGGCTATCCCCCCAACGAAACGAACTAAACCCCAAGACGCATCGCCAGCACCTGTGGTCACTGTCAGATAAAATACAAAGGCTAAGGCGATGAAGGCGCCAGCAAACACAGCCAGGCCAAAGGATTGCCAAGGCGCTTTAACCACTTTGCTGGTACCGTAAATTTCCGCCTGATTATAACAACTAAAGTGCGCTGAAACCTGTGGTGCTTCGTGGGCAGTGTTTGTCACCGTTGGGGTTGATGATGGATTTGGGCTTTTCATTGCATGACTCCAACTTCAGATAAACAGACTTGAATGCGTAGCATATATCTCTCCTGCAGCGCCGTTGCGCAGATAGCACGAATCAAAACCGAGATGTTGATTTGCTGAAAATGATGATTCACTAAAGTCTCGCTTTGTACCATACAACGCGCTAATGCTGTGAAGTAGATATTGCTAAAGCGTGATGTTATTCACACCAAAAATGTGAAAACTTTGAAGCCAAAAACACAAAAGGTTAATTGGTCTTACCAATACAGGTCAATTCTAGCCATCAGAATGACATGCTATTTAGGTTGTCCATAACACCAAAATGGCTCGTATCCAGCTAATTCAACTCTCAAGTACACTCGTTATCAAACTCGCTATCAAACGGTTCACAAAATCAGCTTCAGTAAACTCAGATCTACTCAGTCGTGAAGCATTGATTTGGCAGTGAAACAAAGATGGGGCAATAGATTGACTCGCACGCTTCAATATCCACGGTATTGACTCCGCCAGCGCCCCACACATCAGTATTGACAGTTTAGCCCAGCAGCAAGCGACAGCATGCCTGATGAGTAGCAAAAGCCTTGCTCAGCCACTCTTTTATGATTTCTAGCGGAATTCAGGTATTACCGTTTGCCCAGAGGGAGAAACCCTATGCCATTCCCTAAGCATCAACGAGATTAGCGAATAAACTACAATTAATACAAATAGCTAACAAGGAGCTTGTTTCTAAGTCACGAACACAACAACCACTGTCATACCCTATTTATCCGGCCATCACGCCATCCCAGCAAAAATCAATCGATACGAGGATAGATTTCTCCCAAATAAAGGGGGACAGTAAATGGCAACAACCAAAGGCTTAGTGATTTAAGGAGTGACAAGTTTGAATGTCACACCAAGTAGAAAAGCGTGCTGTATTCCTAATAGTAGTAAAAAAATGCTACCTAGCTAGCAAATTTGGGATTAAGCGAGCACAAACCAATCCGTTTAAGATGCGATAGCGGCAGACCTATGTTAATATGCTTGTGGGCAATTGGTCTTACCAATTACAAAAGAGATTGATCGGTAGCCGATAATCAAAGTAAGCGAATATTTGTCATCTTATCGGGTATCAATAGACAGACTTTTGGAGTGACAGCACTTCAAAATCCAGTTCCCATCATAGGGCGTCATCATGAAGGGAGCTTTATTTCAGGAATTAGCTATTGGCTTATACTCAGCATCGCTTCACGCTGATCGCCAATAACCTTTATCTCAACCAGAAGGTATTAGTACGATGACCGAAAAAACTGAACTGTTTGCCAACGCATGGGAAGGCTTTACCCCTGGCGATTGGAAATCTGAAGTCAATGTACGTGACTTTATCCAACAAAACTACGCGCCTTTTGAAGGCGACGAATCATTCCTTGCCGGTGCCACCGAAGCGACCACAATCCTGTGGGATAAAGTCATGGAAGGCATCAAACAGGAAAACCGTACCCACGCGCCTGTTGATTTCGATACTAAGATGGTCTCTACCATCACTTCCCACGACGCTGGCTACATCAACAAAGAATTAGAAACTATCGTTGGCTTACAAACAGATGCGCCGCTAAAACGCGCTATGTTGCCTAATGGTGGTATTCGTATGGTGGAAAGCTCATGCGCTGCCTACGACCGCGTGCTAGATGAAGACGTTAAATACATCTATTCAGAACTGCGTAAAACCCATAACCAAGGTGTGTTCGATGTTTACACCCCAGAAATTATGGCTTGCCGTAAATCAGGTATTTTAACCGGTTTACCTGATGCTTATGGCCGTGGCCGTATCATTGGTGACTATCGCCGTGTGGCACTTTACGGTATCGATTACCTGATGAAAGATAAGTTTGCCCAATTCACTTCACTGCAAGCGCAGTTCGAAGCGGGTGAAGAATTATCAAATGTTATCCAATTACGTGAAGAAATCGCTGAGCAACACCGTGCACTAGGTCAAATGAAGAAAATGGCTGCCAAATATGGCTGCGATATTTCTCGCCCAGCGACCACTGCACAAGAAGCAATTCAATGGACTTACTTCGGTTACTTAGCCGCAGTGAAGAGCCAAAATGGCGCGGCGATGTCATTAGGCCGTACCTCTTCATTCCTCGATATCTATATCGAACGCGATCTGAAAAATGGCACCTTAACTGAGCAACAAGCTCAGGAAATGATTGACCATTTCGTGATGAAACTGCGTATGGTACGTTTCCTACGTACCCCAGAATACGATGAATTGTTCTCTGGTGACCCAATTTGGGCGACTGAGTCAATCGGCGGTATGGGCTTAGATGGCCGTACGTTAGTGACTAAATCAAGCTTCCGTTTCTTGAACACCCTTTACACTATGGGTCCAAGTCCAGAGCCAAACATCACAGTATTGTGGTCAGATAAACTGCCCATCGGCTTCAAAAAATATTGCGCCAAAGTGTCTATCGACACTAGCTCAATCCAATATGAAAACGATGACCTAATGCGTCCAGATTTCCAATCAGACGACTATGCTATCGCCTGTTGTGTAAGCCCAATGGTTGTGGGTAAACATATGCAGTTCTTCGGTGCCCGCGCCAACTTAGCGAAAACTATGTTGTATGCGATTAACGGCGGCGTTGACGAAAAACTGAAAATCCAAGTTGCCCCTAAAGCCGACCCTATCACTGACGCCGTATTAAACTACGACGACGTGATGAATCGCTTAGACGGTTTAATGGATTGGTTAGCGACTCAATATGTCACAGCACTGAACTCAATCCACTTTATGCACGACAAGTACTCTTATGAAGCGGCGCTAATGGCATTGCACGACAGAGACGTACGTCGCACTATGGCTTGTGGTATTGCGGGTCTGTCTATCGCAGCCGACTCACTGTCTGCCATTAAATTCGCCACAGTAAAACCTGTTCGTGATGAAAATGGCATTGCAGTTGATTTCGAAATCAGCGGCGACTATCCAAAATTTGGTAACAACGACCCACGTGTTGATGATATCGCCTGTGACTTAGTTGAACGTTTTATGGCGAAAATTCGCGACCGTAAAATGTATCGCAATGCGATCCCAACTCAGTCAATTCTGACCATCACCTCAAACGTGGTTTATGGTAAGAAAACCGGTAACACACCAGATGGTCGTCGTTCAGGTGCGCCATTTGCACCGGGTGCAAACCCTATGCATGGCCGTGATGAAAAAGGCGCAATCGCTTCTTTAACCTCAGTGGCAAAACTCCCATTTGCCCACGCTCAAGACGGTATCTCTTATACCTTCTCAATCGTGCCAAATGCGCTGGGTAAAGATGATGATGCTCGCCGTACCAACTTAGCGGCATTGATGGACGGATACTTCGACCACAATGACAAAAAAGAAGGTGGCCAACACTTGAACGTCAACGTGATGAACCGCGAGATGCTCGAAGATGCCGTTAAGCATCCAGACAAGTATCCACAGCTGACCATCCGTGTTTCTGGCTACGCAGTGCGCTTCAATTCACTGACGCCAGAGCAGCAACAAGATGTGATCACGCGTACATTCACCAAAGGTCTGTAAGCTAAATTAGTCAAGGCTGTAGTACACTGTGCTACAGCCTCACTTATTTTAACAGGAGTCACAATGGCAGTTATCGGTCGGATCCACTCGGTGGAATCCTTTGGCACAGTAGATGGTCCCGGCATACGGTTTATCACCTTTATGCAGGGCTGTTTAATGCGCTGCCAATATTGCCACAACCGTGACACTTGGGATCTTGATGGTGGAAAAGAAGTTCTGGTCGATGAGTTAATGAGTCAAATCATCAGCTATCGGCCTTTTCTCGATGCCAGCAATGGTGGTGTTACGGCCAGTGGTGGTGAAGCCATTTTACAGGCCGAATTTGTCGCCGAATTATTCACGGCTTGTCAGCAAGAAGGTATTCATACCTGTTTAGATACCAATGGTTTTGTACGTAAGTACACGCCAGTGATTGATGAGTTACTCGACCACACTGACTTGGTCCTGCTCGACATCAAGCACATGGACGATGAAAAACATATTGAGTTAACTAAAGTCAGCAACCATAGAACATTACAGTTTGCGCAGTATTTGGCAGAGCGTAATCAAGCGACGTGGATACGTTATGTCGTAGTGGGCGGATTTACCGACGATGAAGCATCGGCATTACAACTGGCCGAGTTTATCAAGCCCATGAAAAACATTGAAAAGGTAGAATTACTACCCTATCACGAATTAGGTAAACACAAGTGGGAAGCCATGGGCGAAAGCTATCAACTCGATGGCATATCACCACCGAGCCGAGAAACCATGGAAAAGATCAAAGCCGTATTTGTTGGGCAAGGGATTAACGCGATTTATTAATCCACAGTAATAGAAAAGCCAATACGGATAACAGCGGCAACGGCCTAAAGTTCTTCCCAATAACTGGCATCTAAACGCTCAAAGGCTATTTTTAAAATCAGTGCCATATCGAGATAACAGGCTTTAGCGCCTAAAGTTTGGCAATTGATACCCATGGACGACAACTTCGCACTCAACTGGTTACTCCAGTCGAACAGCGTTAACGGTAATGGATGGCGCGCTCGCCAACCTAACCACAGCAGCCCCTGCAACGGTAAGCTGATGAAAAATAAACCGAGAGTGACAGCTTGGGGCAGAAATGCCCAACCGTGAATATACAGCTGGCTCATACTCACAAAAAACGCCAACACTGGCATCACCAGTATGGCGAGCTGAGTAGCTCGGACGACCCGATACTCAGGGAAATAAAAACCCAGTTGTCTAACCATAGGCCAAGTCTTCATATATTGATGACCATCACCTAAGGTTTTGAGGATCTTAATGCTCAATTTTAGACACCAACTACAATGGAATACTGCTTTTACCATAGCACAATCTGGCGAATCGCCCCAAGACTGTTATGGTAAAAACACCGCAGATCCTCATTTTTTTGAATCGTTATATTAAACACAATGGCAAAGGGTTTACACATGTCAAATAATCTGGTTTTAGTTCTCAATTGCGGTAGCTCTTCTCTCAAATTTGCCGTCATTGACGCGCAAACAGGTGACGATCAAATTTCTGGCTTAGCCGAATGTTTTGGTTTAGAAGACTCGCGCATTAAATGGAAAATCAACGGCGAAAAACATGAAGCGGCCTTAGGCGCATTTACGGCTCACCGTGAAGCAGTTGAATACATAGTTAATAAAATTCTTGCGGAACAGCCTGAATTAGCAGCAAAAATTCAAGCCGTTGGCCACCGTATTGTTCACGGCGGAGAAAAGTTCACTCGCTCTGTGATCATCGACGAAAGCGTGATCAAAGGTATCGAAGATTGTGCTTCACTAGCCCCCCTGCACAATCCTGCTCACCTTATCGGCATCCGCGCAGCCATTGCCTCTTTCCCTAAATTGCCACAGGTTGCTGTATTTGATACCGCATTCCACCAAAGTATGCCAGACAGAGCTTATGTCTACGCCCTGCCTTACAAGTTATACCGTGAACACGGTATCCGCCGTTATGGCATGCATGGCACGAGTCATTTATTCGTTAGCCGTGAAGCAGCAAAGATGCTCAACAAGCCCATTGAAGAAACTAACGTTATCTGTGCTCACCTGGGCAACGGCGCGTCAGTCACGGCAATCAAAGGCGGCAAAAGTGTCGACACGTCTATGGGCTTAACCCCATTAGAAGGTTTGGTCATGGGTACACGTTGTGGCGATATTGACCCTTCAATCATCTATCACTTAGTTCATCAACTGGGTTACACCTTAGAAGAAGTGAATAACCTGATGAACAAGCAAAGTGGTCTGCTGGGTATTTCCGAGCTGACTAACGATTGTCGCGGTATCGAAGAAGGTTACGCCGACGGTCATAAAGGCGCGACCTTAGCCTTAGAAATCTTCTGCTACCGTTTAGCCAAATACATCGCCTCTTACACTGTGCCACTGGGCCGTTTAGATGCAGTTGTGTTCACCGGCGGCATTGGTGAAAACTCAGACTTAATCCGTGAAAAAGTACTCAACATGCTGGAAATCTTCAATTTCCATGTCGATAGCGAACGCAACAAAGCGGCGCGTTTCGGTAAGAAAGGCATCATCACTCAAGATAAAGGCACGATTGCCATGGTGATCCCAACGAACGAAGAATGGGTTATCGCCGAAGATTCCATTAAACTGATCAACAAATAAAAATGACCTAAGCCGTTTGCTCACCCAAACGGCTTTACGCTTTACATAGCCATACTCACAAGCAAATTTGCAGAAACTCTTCTGCCAAAAACCATCGAAACTAGAGGTTTTTATGTCTCGTAATATTATGTTAATCCCCATAGGTACAGGAGTCGGCCTGACCTCCTTAAGCCTTGGGATGGTTCGCGCACTGGAGCGCCACGGAGTTAAAGTTCAGTTCTTTAAGCCGATTTCCCAACTTAGACCTAATGATAACGGCCCAGAACGCTCAACCACTATTCTGAGTAAATCGCCGACGGTGAATCCGTTAGAGCCCTTCGACATGGCCCATGCCGAAGCCTTAATTCGTGCCGATCAAACCGACGTATTAATGGAGCAAATCATTGCCCGTGCGTCCGATTGCGCCAGCAACACTGAGACCTTAATTGTTGAAGGTTTAGTGCCAACCCGTAACCATCCCTTTGCCGACGATGTGAACTATGCCATCGCTAAAGCCATGGATGCAGACGTGATTTTTATTGCCACGCCGGGTAGCGATACTTCAACTGGGTTGATGAACCGCCTTGAAATCGCCTACAACTCTTGGGGCGGAAAAAAGAACAAACGCCTGATCGGCGCTGTGATCAACAAGATTGGTGCCCCCGTTGACGACGAAGGTCGCGCGCGCCCAGATCTCTCTGAAGTCTTTGATCACCAAGGTGTTCAACGCTCAGATGCGGCCAGCATGTTCCAAATGCCAGGTAAAAGCCCACTGCGTATTTTAGGCAGCGTGCCATACAACCTTGATCTTGTTGCACCACGCGCCTCGGATCTGGCGAAGCATTTAAGCGCACGCATTCTTAATGCCGGCGAAATGCATACTCGTCGTCTGCGTAAAGTGACGTTCTGTGCCCGCAGTATCCCTAATATGGTGACCCATATTAAGACTGACTCACTACTTGTGACCTCAGGCGATCGCTCAGATGTCATCGTATCAGCCTGTCTTGCGGCCATGAACGGCGTGAAAATTGGTGCCCTACTGTTGACGGGTAGCTACGAGCCAGAGCCAGAAATTCTTAAGCTGTGTGAACAGGCCTTTGAAACCGGTTTACCTGTGTTCTTAATCGACAGCAACACTTGGCAAACCTCGCTCAACATTCAACGTTTCGACCATGAAGTACCCGTCGATGACGCGGTTCGTATTGATCTGGTGCAGGATTATGTGGCCAGCCACATCGACCAAACTTGGATTGAAAGCGTCACTAAAAACTCGCCCCGTGAGCATCGCCTGTCACCACCTGCTTTCCGTTACAAACTCACGGAATTGGCGCGCGCCGCCCACAAGACTGTGGTGCTGCCAGAAGGTGATGAGCCACGTACCATTAAAGCGGCGGCCATTTGTGCCGAACGCGGTATCGCTCGCTGTGTTCTTTTAGGTAAAAAAGATGAAATCCTGCGTATCGCCGCACAGCAAGATGTGGTGCTTGGCGAAGGCGTGATCATTATCGATCCAGAAGAGGTGCGCGATCGTTACGTAGAACCTATGTTGGAACTGCGTCGCAGTAAAGGCTTAACCGAAGTCGTTGCCCGTGAACAGTTAGAAGACAACATGGTGCTTGGCACTATGATGCTGGCGCAAAATGAAGTTGACGGTATCGTATCTGGCGCGGTTAACACCACGGCCAATACCATTCGTCCACCACTGCAATTGATCAAAACGGCACCGGGCTCAAGCTTAGTGTCGTCCATCTTCTTTATGTTGATGCCAGATCAAGTGCTTGTTTACGGTGACTGCGCAATTAACCCAGATCCCAATGCAGAGCAATTAGCCGATATCGCCATCCAATCAGCGGAATCAGCAAAAGCCTTCGGTATTGAGCCAAGAGTGGCAATGATCAGCTACTCAACCGGTAACTCAGGCACAGGTTCAGATGTGGATAAAGTGCGTGAAGCGACCCGTATCGCCAAAGAAAAACGCCCAGATCTGATTATTGATGGTCCATTGCAATACGATGCGGCGGTTATGCCAAATGTTGCTCGCTCTAAGGCACCTGATAGTCCTGTCGCTGGCCAAGCCACCGTTTTCGTGTTCCCAGACCTCAATACAGGCAACACAACTTACAAGGCTGTACAGCGAAGCGCGGACCTGATCAGTATTGGTCCTATGCTGCAAGGTATGCGCAAACCTGTGAACGACTTATCTCGCGGCGCGTTAGTCGATGATATCGTCTACACTATCGCCCTAACGGCAATTCAAGCAGCACAAAACGACGCAGCTAAAGGCTAACAGCATCAAATCTGCATAGTGTTACGCACAAAAAAGCACTGGTACTTACCGGTGCTTTTTTTATGCTCAAATTTAGCTTAAGCAAGGCTATCGCACTGCGACAATGGCTCAATAGCAAAGCCAATATGGCAAAATAAGCAGACTAAATACGAGGGAAAAACGAATTAAGCGGTGTGAATAAGGTGAGTAAACGGCGAAAAATATCCACAACTGAAAGTGGAACATGGCGGAAAACTGAAAAGCGTCACTTTTTAACCAGCAGATAAAGCAAGACAATATCAGTGACTTACAAAGTATCACTGAAGTCTTCAACATAGTTTTCCACAGTTTCTGTGGATAACCTTTTTATATGCCTCCTAACTATATGCCACACTCAATAGGCTTGAGTCAACGCATTTCCCAATAGATTGCAAATAACGACAAAACTTGTGCATTAAGGCTAAAATCGCGATACTCAGAACAAATTCCAATAACTAAAACTTATGCGAACTCTATTTTTTATCTCCCTGCTGTTCCTCTTTGGTTGTGGCGATCCCTCGACGGAAGATCAACGCCAGTTATCACCCGAAGAAGTGAGCTTAGGCTTTTTTAAAGCGATTTATGTTGATCGTAATGTTGAACAAGCCAAGCAATTTGTCGACGATCCCATTAAACAAGTGCTCACCCATTACCATATTGCCGCAGCCGTACAGCGTAATATGCTCGGCCTGTCGATGACCAATGTTGAAATGGAAATTGATGATATCGATATCGACTTTTTCCGTAAATTTACCAAAGACGTCATTGTTGTGGTCAAAATGAAAGGGCTTAAAGGCGGCCAGCCGTGGATTGATGACAGGACCATACGCCTCCACAAGATTGGCAGTAAATGGACTATCGTCGAGCTGATGCCAGAAAAGCGCAAAGTAAACGGTTAATTTCCCTTCTCGCTCGCCTCTTTTATTGCGCATGCCTTGTCATGCGCTCAATCCAAGTACCGATTTCAACCAAAAAAATAGCAACCCTAAGGTTGCTATTTCAATGTGCTTGTTTTGTTACGTCGGACTCATAAGTACCGTCAGTTAATCGCTATCGATTAAGCTTGGATCACTTCTTCTTCGCTTTCAGCAGGTAAAGACGTCAGTACATCGTCTTTCACTTGATAATAAGCATTTTCGTATTCATGAACTTCCATAACAACTCCTGCTTGATTGGGTAAGGTCGCAGAGGCATGTCATTCTATGCTGACATTTTGCCTATGAGGAAAGGGATATATTCCGTGGGCAGGAGTATAACAAAGCCAAAATCATAATTACAGAAAACTTTCAGTTTTGTTCGAGCGCCGGTGCCACCTAAGGCGTATTATCACTTTTAAGGCTCAAAATCTGTCCTAAAAACTGAAAGCCTTTCATTTATGGCAATGATGATTCGCCGCCCATGACGCCATTTAATGCAGCCCTATATGCACAAACGCTATTAACAGAAATCGCTTACAAACAATGAATCTAGGGAAGTGTGACGCTAGCTGCTATCAATTAAGTAATGACGCGAGTAGGAGGTAAGATATGAACGCACTTATTGAGCTTGAAGCCACTACACTAACGACATTATTTAGCCACGGCGATGTATTAGGGATCCGCATGTTTATGGAACACATGAATATGCCATTAGATGTTCAGGACAGGCTTTATGATGAAATTTCCGCCCTCAAACACTTAAACCATCATCAAGTGAGCAAAGTGATTGAAACCTTTGGAGAATCGCAGCTCTCTGAACGATTAAGCTACTGACGAAACGTTTAAGCTATTGAGTAACCATTTACTCATCAACAAGTGACTGCGTAAAAAGCTCAACACTCAAGCTAGTCTGACTGCAAGCTTGGCTTGAGTTTGCACATCCATATTTGTTGCACTTTTAGAATCAGCAATTAAATTTTCCATTTAGCTTCATTAAAAACCGACAAAAAAGGCCAGTTAATACTGGCCTGTTAAGCTAAATCAAGACTAGGTTTGAGTCGATAAACGATAACGCAGCACCTTAAGTGACTTCTCTTCAGACACATCCATAAACGCTGGCGGATTGGCTAAGCGCTCTATGTATTCGAGTGCTGGCGCCGCATCTGCGACCTGCTGGCGTAGGAAAGTGGTATCGAGCTCGGGTGCATTGAGGCAGAGTAACACTTCACCATTATCGGCAAGTAACTCAGGTAAGCGCCTGATTAAACGTACATAATCCTTAGTCGCGACAAAACTGCCCTTTTGATTGCTCGGTGGATCGGCCACAATAATGTCGTAGGGACCGAGCTTTTTCAGTTTGCCCCAAGATTTAAAAATATCATGGCCTAAAAAACGTGCTCCCGCACTAAAGCCATTCAGCAAATGATTCTGTTTACCTATGCCTAATGCGCCTTTGCTCATGTCCATATTGACCACTTCATCGGCGCCGCCTTGCAATGCCGCTACCGAGAAACCACAGGTATAGGCAAACAAATTAAGCACTTTTTTATAGTGCACATTTGCTCTCACCCACTCACGGCCGTTGGCCATATCGAGGAATAAACCGTGGTTTTGTCCGCGCATTAAATGCACCTGAAAGCGTGCGCCATTTTCACTAACAATATGCGGCTCAGGCACTTCGCCTTGCAGCACTTGAGTAAAGGTCTCGCCCGCACTGCGGTATTGGTAGACTAAATTCAGTTGGCTATCAGGACGAATGGCCTGCCAACGCGCCGCAATGGCCTGCTGGCATGTGGCTAAATCGTCATCGGCTAAGGGAGTGAAACTGGTCAGCAATAGCACTGGCGCAAACCAATCTAAACATAGGTGTTCACAACCCACGTAGTGTCCACCGCGGCCGTGAAATAACCGCACTGCATCATCACCCAATTCAATTGTCGCTAGCGCTTGTATAAAACTTTGCATCTTCTATTACTTACTCTCTGTTGTACTTGTATCGGCTTCATCGGCATCGGAACTTGAGTTTTCTGTGTTGTTGGCCACGAACTTATCTTCAACATCGTCCGATAATAATATGGCTAACCAGTTACCACTTTTACTCGATTCGAGGGCAATTTTAACCACCATAGTCAGCGGCACCGACAGCAACATGCCGACAGAACCTAGCAACCAGCCCCAAAAAATTAACGATAAAAACACCACTAAGGTCGATAAGCCTAAGCCGCGGCCCATAAATCTAGGTTCAATCATATTGCCCATCACCATGTTGGCACCAACATACAAAAGCGCAGTACCGCCCGCTGCCGCAGGGCCAAGCTGAATGAAGGCTAATAACACCGCAGGAATGGCGGCAATGATAGAACCGATATTAGGAATGTAATTAAATAGGAAGGCGATCACCGCCCACAGCATGGCGTAATCCACGCCAATAATGGTTAAACCGACACCGACGATAACCCCGGTCGCTAAGCTTACTAGCGTCTTGATCACCATGTATTGATTAACCGATTGTAAAAAGCGGTCAATCTGCTTGAGGCGCATATCGGGATCGTCCAGCGCCAAATGTAATTTCTTTGGTAACGATTGGGCTTCAAACAGCATGAAGACGATGGTTAAGATGATCAGAAATAAATTCGCCATCACATTGCCAACACCCGACAGCATATTAGTGGTCATAGACAAGGCCATGCCAGGGTCAAAATACGCTAACACTTGATCCTTCGAAATCTGAATATTGAAGGAATGTAACTTATTTAATATCCAAGCAAATTGCTCGACTAACTGCACCCGATATTGGGGCAATTGTTTGGAGAACTCATTGACTGAACTGCCGACAACCGAGGCTAACCAGAGGCCCATCAACACAATAAAGCCCATCAAGAGGATCACCGCAAGCCATTTAGGCACACGGAATTTTGTCATTAAACCAATCGCGGGATTACAAATCACCGCCAGAAAACTGGACAGCACAAACGGCACCACAATCGGGCTCGCCGCCTTAATCCCTGCCAAAATAATCACTACAAAGGCCATAACCGCAAAGCCACGGTAAGCAGCGGAGGGCGCATTAGGTCGCGTCATTTATTAAAAATCCTTCTTGATCTTAGATAAAATTGTTAGGCTAACCCGAGAACACACTTAACCTCAGAAACCTTAGCTTAAGATAGCCATTTGCCATTATGAAACCAGAAACCGCGATTATACGCATTAAAAACTTAAGACTTCGTACTTTTATCGGCATTAAAGAAGATGAAATTCAAAATCGCCAAGACGTGATCATCAATGTCGTGATCCATTATTGTGCCGAGCGTGCCCGTAACAGTGATAATGTTGAGGATGCGCTCAATTACCGCACTATCACCAAAAAGATCATTGAGCTGATTGAGAATAACCGTTTCTCATTACTCGAAAATCTTACCAGCCAAACGCTAGCCATCGCCAGTGAGCATCCTTGGGTTGAATTTGCCAGTGTCGAAATCGACAAACCCCATGCCCTGCGCTTTGCCGATTCAGTCTCAATGGAGTTGTGTTATCAGAAATAATCTCGCTAGAAATAGTCAGATTCAGTGATCGTTGCACACCGTATTTCGGTATATATCCTCATAGCTCAACCGATAAGAGAGGTTCCATGAATATACTGATCACTGGCGCAAGCGGCTTTATTGGCCGCCAATTAGTCGAACGATTGGCGCCCCATCATCAACTGACGTTATTAACGCGCTCAGTGCAACAAACGCAAAGAATACTCGGTAATCAGCACCATTACCTTGAGAGCCTCGATGCGCTGAGCGACCTGAATCATATCGACGCCGTAGTGAATCTTGCGGGCGAGCCGATCGTCGCTAAGCGCTGGAGCAAAAACCAGAAGCAGCGGATTTGTGATAGCCGTTGGGATATCACGGCAAGATTAACTCAGCTAATACAGCAGAGTAGTAATCCGCCTAAGATCATGGTGAGTGGTTCGGCAGTGGGTTATTACGGTCGACATGATGATAAATTGCTCGATGAATCCAGTGGTGCCCATGTTGAGTTTAGCCATGACATCTGCCGAAAATGGGAGCAAGAAGCGCTTAATGCAAATACTGAGCACACCCGCGTCTGCATTATCCGTATCGGGATTGTGTTAGGAAAAGGCGGCGCATTAGAGAAAATGCTACCGCCCTTTAAGCTCGGACTCGGTGGCCCAATTGGTCATGGACGTCAAGGCATGAGCTGGATCCATGTGCAAGATCTCATCTCCCTTATCGACTTTTTACTCAGCCAAGAACATTGCAAAGGCGTATTCAACGCCACTGCCCCCAACCCAGTCAGTAACGCTGTGTTTACCAAAGCGCTTGGAAAAGCACTCAATCGCCCCGCCCTTATCACGACCCCACCGCTTGCATTACGCTTGGCTATGGGTGAAATGTCTGAGCTGCTGACCGAAGGACAGTTTGTTTATCCTAAACGCGCCCTCGAAGCCGGTTTTCAGTTTCAATTCAGTGACCTCGACAATGCCTTAACCGACGTGTTAGCCAAATAGGCTAGCACGCTGATGCTAACAATCTTGCGGAATCTTGCATAAAACATCGATATATTCGGGCGCTAATGCGCACGAATTTCGGTGCTAAGGCTGGCTAGATGTTGACTTAAGCACAAGCGCCACTTTAGTAACACTAGAAAAACAACATCGTAACATCATGATTTGTAATGTGATTTAGCGACAGCGCGGCACTTTTCTGCTAAACTCGCCTCCATTCGGTCATAGGAGGCACGCATTAATCGCCTCAACCTTGACCACAGATAGACTCAGCAACACCTCATAAATAGACAGTTATTTATGCTCAAGAATAGGCTATTTAATCTGCTGTTCTTGACCTGTAAACCATAAAACGATACACACTCGCGCTCACTCATCCTTTAAATTTTTATCGGATTGACACTGATCTGTCCTCGACATCAAGCGCTTAACATCCAGCATTAGCAGGTACTTAATAACAAGATGGGTGACTCCTCAATGGGCATTGTGCTCACTGAAATGCCCACACTAAGACAGTTTGTAAGGAATTTTCATGCACACGACCTATACGATTGGCGAGCTAGAATCATTTTTAATTGCCATTTTCGTGCTGTTTATCGGCCACTCCATCAATCGCCATGTACGTGTCTTTAGGCAATATAATATCCCCGAACCCATAGTGGGTGGCCTCGTTGTCGCCGCGGGTGTCGCATTTCTTCACTTTCAAAATATCAGTCTCGACTTCAGCTTATCGCTGCAAAATACCTTAATGCTGATGTTTTTCAGCACGATTGGCCTCTCGGCAAACTACAAGCTTTTACTCAGCGGTGGTAAAAAAGTCTTTATTTTTCTGGGTGTTGCCTCTATTTATATTGTTATCCAAAACGCCGTCGGCGTCAGTTTAGCCAATCTGTTAGGGCTCGACCCGATTATGGGCCTTATTGCAGGGTCTATCACCCTGTCGGGTGGCCATGGAACGGGCGTCGCTTGGTCACAAACCTTTGCGGAAAACTACGGTATCAATACTTTAGAGTTTGCCATGGCCGCGGCGACTTTTGGTTTAATCATGGGCGGGATCATAGGTGGCCCCGTTGCGCAGCGATTAATCGGTAAACATAATCTTGTCTCTCGCTATGGGATTGGTCGCAAGCATCACAGTGAACATCCGCATTTAGTGACTTACGATCAGTTAGAAGAAGATCAAGTTACAGCCAAAACCATATTAGAAACCCTGTTTGTACTGCTACTGTGTGTTGCCGGCTCAAAATGGCTCACGCTGTGGATCAGCCAATCGGGCATAGCTTGGCTCAAAATGCCCGACTTTGTTTATGCTCTCTTCCTTGGCGTTATCATCGCCAATATCACTGAACTCACCCGCGGCTATAAGCCCCATACTGAAAGTATCGATGTCATAGGCACAGTCGCTTTGTCACTCTTCCTTTCTATGGCTTTGATGACCTTAAAGCTATGGGAGATTTTTGATTTAGCCATCCCACTGCTGGTGATCTTACTGGTGCAAACCGCAGTCCTAGCGATGTTCGCCTATTTTGTGACGTTCAAAGTGATGGGCAGTAATTACGATGCGGCGGTGATCACCGGCGGCCACTGCGGCTTTGGTATGGGCGCAACGCCAACGGCGGTAATGAACATGGGCGCGCTTGTCTCGCGCACAGGGCCGTCACCCCAAGCCTTTATGGTGGTGCCTATCGTCGGCGCTTTCTTTATCGACATCGTTAATTTGATTGTCTTGCAGGGCTATCTAAGCTTTATGAAATAGTTGCTTTGAAGTATTCATTTTAAAATCAATTATCGTTAAATCAACCAGCTAACAAAAGGGCGCCTCATTCGGCGCCCTTTTTGATGGTGCAAAATCGTAAATGCTAAAACTCGCGCATAAGACGCTCAGGTCGAGGCAAATAATGATCATCATAATCGAGTGAGAAAACCACTGAGCTAGAACGGCCAACAATTTCATTGCGTGGCACAAAGCCAATGACCCGAGAATCAGCGCTATTATCTCGATTATCACCCAGCGCTAGATAATGCGCGTCTGGCACAGTGACTGGTCCAAAGTTGGCGAGCTTTGAAGGGACAGGATTAAGGCGAATACTGTGGGCCATACCGAGTAAGTTCTCCTGCATTTCTGTGACATCAGCGGGAGCATAAGGACTCAATGCTTGGGATGCGTAACTAAGAGGTTCGCCATTCAAATACAAACGATTATCCCGCATCATCACAGTATCGCCTGGCACAGCAATCACCCGCTTAATGAGTTTTTTATCGGCCTTTTTCGAATCGAACACCACGATATCACCGCGGGCGGGATCCGCCAGTTTGACTAAGGCGATATGGGTAAATGGCACCCTAAGATCGTAGGCCATCTTGTTCACCAGAATGCGATCACCTTCGACGATAGTCGGCAGCATAGAACCCGATGGCACGGTATTCCAATCAGCCACAGCGCTCCTGAACACTAACATTAAACTGATAAACAGAAAAAAGGAGCGGTTATCCTTAAGCAGTTTGGTTATTCCTTTGAACATATATTCCCTCTCTATGGCATGTATAAGCGAGTCGCATTTCTCAGTTAAATAGACCCATTGCGTTGCACTAAGTTCTGTTGCCAGCAACTTAAGTACTGGTCAATTTGTAAGCCAATGTAAAAACGCATGTTCATGCTCAAATTCATATTCGAGTCATGTTCAAACTCAGCAGATTCAGCCAGAAAATAAAAAAGCACTGAGCTTAGGCAGCATCAGTGCTTTTTATTGTTAACGCTGCCTACTTAAGTCATAAACTCAAGTGTTAACCCATGCAAGCAACCACTAGCTGCCCGCCTTTAATAGCTCAGAGCAAGATTGGCTGAGCAATTGTCGGCAACGCCACACCCCAAGTAAGGCCACGATTAAGGCGCCAGAAACAGGGGCGATTCCCCACCAAGGCCAGTGCATATACACATTAAGCTCAAACACTTGCGTCTTAAGTAGGTATAACGCAAATTCGGCCACTATAACGGCGAGCACGCCCGCAATACCGCCAAGCAAGGCGAACTCTAAACCCGTTGCACTGCGCAATAACCATCCCGAAGCGCCAAAGGTACGCAGCACCGCCAGTTCGCGCTGCCGAGTTGCCATGCCCGCTTCAGTCTGTGCAATCAAGACTAACGCACTGGCCAGTAACACTAAGGCCAGCACTAAGGTCAGCGACAGCGACACTTGCTCTATGATCTGCCGTAACTGTCCCACCATAGCGCCCACATCGATGATAGATATCGTCGGGAATTGCTGAATAAGCGCAAGGATCACCGCATCCTTAGGCGTACCATAGACACTCAGTGCTTGCCCGCTTGTTGCTGGGTCATTTGTTAACTGATCATTTGTAGCTTGGCTATTAATAGTTTGATCATTCAGATAAAAACTCGCCATCGAGGTATAAGCAAAGGGCGCTAAGGCTTCCTCGGTGAAAATCATAAAGAAGTTCGGCTGCAGCGTTTCCCAGTGCACGGCACGAATACTGGCAACCTTGACTGTGAGCTCTTTATTATCAATCACATAAGTCAGCTTATCGCCAAGACCAATACCCAAACGGTCCGCCACGCCAGATTCCACCGACACTTCATCGGCCGCTTGATTAAAATGCCCCTTTAACAGTTCGTTATTGGCTGGTAGCGTATTACGCCACGTTAGGTTTAACTCGCGGGAAATACCCACTCTGCCCTTTTCACCCGCTTCAGACTGTTCATTCGAAATCAACGCTTCACCGTTAATTTGAGTTAAACGGCCGCGGATCACAGGATAAATATCCGTCGCAACTATGCCTTTAGCCGTCATAAAATCATTTAAGGGCTTAGCATCGTCTGGAGCAATATTAACGAGAAAGTAATTAGGTGCATTTTCGGGCAACTGTTTTTGCCACTCGTTGAGCAAGTCTTGTCTTAACGCCAGAATCGTCAATAGCAATACCAGTGCGGCGCTAAATCCCACCAATTGCACCGCATTTTGCCGCGCACGACGCCTAAGCCCCGCCAGTGCCAACTGTAAGGGGTTGGTCGTTTTCATGCCGACACTGTGGCCTAAACGTATCATCACAAAGCCAAGCACACTTAACAGCACTCCGAGCAACAACACGGCCGCGACCACAGTCAGGGTCAAAGCCCAACTTTGGGAATACAAATAGCCCAGTAACGCCATCGCGCCTAAGCTCAATAGCAGATGCAGCCACATCCCCAGTTGCAGGCCTTCTAACTGTCGCTGAAGCACTCGTAGTGGCGGAATAGCCAGTAAGCGCATCAAGGGGTAAGCCGAAAACATAAAGGCGCTGATAAGTCCTGTGCTGACGCCGAGCAGTAATGGCCGAGTGAGTGGCGGCGAATAGGCGGCAATTTCGGGCGGCAATAGGTAACTGATCCCCAAATCGAGTAACACACCACCGACAAGGCCAAGCACAATACCCATTAACGTCACTAACAATAAGTGAGTACCAAACAACAATCGAATTTGCTTTGCCGAGGCGCCAAAGGTTTTCAGCATGGCCACCACATCGTAATGGCGCTGACAATAACGCTGGGCGGCAATGCCTATCGCGGCGCAGGCCAGTGCAATGCCCATCAAACTTGCCAGCAATAAGAAGCGCTCAGCTCGCTTAACCGCTCCCGCAATCGGCGAGTCACCGGATTGCACATCGACCCAGCGCTGGGTGCTATTGAGAAGCGGTTTAACACTTTGCTCAAAGGCCGTAAGCGAGGCTTCATCGCCAGCAAATTGATACAGATAGGTCACGCGGCTGCCCGGTTGAATCACTCCCGTTTTGGCGACATCTTCCATGCGCATCAATACCACGGGCGATGAAGCAAAAGGATTAAAGCCCGCGTCGGGTAAGCGGCTTATTTCATTGCTGAGCACAAATTCGCTGTTACCTAGTTCGATGGATTTGGGATAACCGAGGAGTCCACCTAAGCGAGTCTCAAACCAGATTTCACCCGCTTGAGGTAAAGCCTTGGTTTTACCGCTGGTGAGTTCAATGTCGCCCTTGAGTGGATAACCCGTTTCAGCGGCGCGAACTGTGACTAACTGAAACTTATCACCCGAATAGACCATGGAATTAAATTGCATGTTCGTCACATGCTTAAGCCCAAGATCCTCGGCTTTGGTTAAAATCGCCGCATCAATTTTAACCGGCGAATCGATAATCCGATCGGCGGCAATAAACTGCGAAGCTTGCCCAGTGATCGCCACTTGCAGGCGCTCACTCACCCGCGCCAACCCACTCACAGACAGTACCGCGAGCGTAATAGCGAGGATAATCAATAACAATTGCCCTTGCTGTAACTCGCGCTTAAATAGGCGCCATGCCAGACTTAACTCCATTGTTAAGCCTCCTTAGCATCGGCGAGCGGTGCTGTATGCGCCGTATCTTCCTGTAAATGGCCATTATCCATCACCAGCTGCCGCTCACAACGCTTGGCTAATAGTAAATCGTGGGTGACGAGGATAAGAGTGGTGTGGCTTTCTTGATTCAGCTCAAACAACATATCGGCAATTTTATGGCCGTTAACGCTGTCCAAGTTACCCGTGGGTTCATCGGCAAACAGCACTGTGGGCTCACAAATAAAAGCACGGGCAATCGCCACCCTTTGCTGTTCTCCGCCCGATAATTGTTTGGGTAAATGGGTCAAACGATGGGATAAACCGACCCGCACCAGCATGGCTTGGGCTTTTTCCTTGGCATTGCTCACGCCCGCAAGCTCGGCGGGTAACATAACGTTCTCCAGCGCGGTTAAGGTATCTACTAACATAAAGGATTGAAAAATAAAGCTGACCTTCTGTTTACGCAGCGCGGCTTTTTGCTCTTCATTCAGTGGGGATAACGCCACACCATCGAGCCAAATTTCACCAGAGGTAGGCGTATCAAGTGCCGCAAGCAGCCCGAGCAGGGTAGACTTACCCGAACCCGACGGGCCAAGAATAGCCACACTCTCACCTTGCTTGACATCTAAGTTAATGCCCTTGAGGATAGTGAGCGTTCCTTCCTGAGTAGTCACTGATTTTTCGAGGTTAACAACATTGATGGCACTGTTTTTTAAGATGACGTTAGACATAGGATCCTTCTTATATAAATCGTTCTGGTATCAATCGCTAAGATTAAAATCAATGGCGAAGACCCTGGGGGCATTCATCCTATTGAGTGTATTCATGGCCACGCCAGCGCACGCGGCAAAGGTGTTGATCCTCGGCGACAGCTTAGGCGCTAGCTATGGCATGGCAGAGCAGTCAGGCTGGGTGGCGCTGCTGCAAAAAAATCTGCCCGAATATCAATTTACTAATGGCTCAGTGAGCGGCGAAACCACAGCGGGCGGCTTACGCCGATTACCCGCCTTACTCGATTCCGTCGCCCCCGACCTTGTGGTCGTTGAACTGGGTGGCAATGATGGTTTACGTGGATTCCCCCCAACGCAACTTGAAAATAATCTAATCCAAATCATTACCCTAGCCAAAGATAGCGGCGCAAAAGTGCTGCTGACCGAGATCATGGTACCGCCTAACTATGGCCCTCGCTACACCCAAAAGTTCACCCAAGTGTATCAAGACATATCCAAAGCACAGGATATCGTGTTGATCCCCTTCTTTATGCAGGATATCGCGCCCCATCCAGAATTAATGCAACGAGATGGCATTCACCCCAACGAAAAGGCGCAGGCGCAGATAGCAACTTGGATGCAACCATGGATAGAAGATGCGTTAACCCAATAAAATAGCTGCTATTTTAAGCTATCGAACCGCTTACTTAGCTAAACTCATGCTCAACGGATAAAAACGTGTTCTAACGCAAGATTAACCCTATAGATAAACAGTAAAATTCGTGTTAGCAAATGGTTAACTCAAACAAGGAGTCAATATGTCCCTTAGCCATCAGCAAAAAGTGTACATACCCAAGGAAGCCCGTACCAATCAATACATCACAGCCGAAATCAAGGTGACGGATGAACTACTGAGTCAATATCCTGATTATCAAAGCTGTTATCAAACCTTAAGCCGTTTGATATTTAATTTGGCAGAACAACACGATCTGCGTAATGTCCACGTGATCACTAACGATAAACTGCCTGTTGTCCGTTACCACACCGAAGCCTATTGCTTCCAAACCACTGAACAAATTCTATTTTTTTATAATCCAGCCTACCACGAAGCCCAAAATTTATTCTCGCAAGAAAACTATCGCGCCCGTAAACTGCGCATTGTCTTCCTTGCCACGGGTGAAGATATCCGCAGTAATTCCGCCAGTTTCCACATTAGAGTGCGCGAATTACTGACAGAATTGATGCCTTTAATGCCGATAAGCGATCTTAAAGTTAAGGTCCGCGACCATCAGCATTTATCCTATGATCTGTTCGCAAAAGCCAAGGGCTATAAAGAAACTTATGGCTATAAACTGCGTGCCATCGGCCCAAGATATAAAGCCAGAAAGTGCGAATTACCAGAGAACGTCAGCTCTCTCACTTATGTAACAGTAAGCTTGCCACTTAGCCGCAAACTCAAACAGGGTTTATTACCTGACTCAGCAACCGACTTTACGCCTTTATATCAACACCTTGAAGATTGCTTCCTCAAAGCGGCAGCCAACAGACAATTGACGCGTCTTGCCATGATAGCAAACGGCTTAACCCCGCTGGTGCGTAACAGTAAGTTTGAAAAACTCGACAGCAAAACCGAAGTACAAATGATAGGGTTCGATCCTAATGCGACTGAGCAACAAGTGATCCGTCGCTGGAATGCCGATAACTTAGTCGAAGCCGCGCACTTCACCATAGTCGCGGGCACCAAAGACTGTGATGATTCAGGCTTCGGACGCTTTATGAACAATGTCGAAACAGCCCTGAAGGCCTTCGCCGCAGATATCGGTGTAGACCCAGAGCGTGAAGATCTCGTCGTACGCTTCCATCAACATATCAGCTATCAAATCTGATTAACGCGACATTCAATTCGCGAAAAACCAAAGGGCGCATTAAGCGCCCTTTCCTTTCTGAATGTATTCAAGCTGATATCGGTGATGGGTATAACTTAGCTTTTCAACCAATGCTTTATGATAGTCACCGCTTTATCGTAATCATCATCAAAGCTATGGCCACCGTCTAACTCCATCACAGTCACATTCGGCTGTTTTACTACTGGGCACAAATGCTTAGGGGCATCATCGTCTTTGCCATATAAGCACAGCATAGGCACTGTCGTCTGCTTATTCACCTCGGGCAACGTAAGATAACTCGCGGACTCATTGCTAGACGTGACGATTTCACTCACATGCACTTCAAAATCCGACGTCTGCGAAGGTGACAATAACACCCCGCCGAGGATCTTATGTCGATACTTGAGTGGCAGATCATTAAGTACAAAAGGAATGATTTCAGCGCCAAAAGAATAGCCAACCAATACCACCTTTTGTGTGCCAAATTCGGCCTCGTACTTATCGATAATGGCCATAGTATCTTGAGTCACATCCTTGGGATCTTTTTGTTTCCAGTAGTATTTTAGCGAACTCCACCCCACCACTGGCCAGCCCTGCTGTTGCAATAACTGGCTCACACCTTGATCTAAATTAGCCCAGCCACCATCGCCACTCATAAAGATGACTAAGGGCGGCTTTTTCGCACTCGCTTTGTCATTTGCGCTATTAGCGACCGGCAGAAGTGTCAGGCCGAGTGAGTCAGCAAAGTCATCGGCTAAGACACTAAAGCTACTGCAAAACATCATCATAAGGCTTAGTATTTTCACAAAGGATTTATTCATCGCTCACCTACTTTTTAAATACACCAGTTGCACCACGACTCGTTAATGTCACTAAACTGCCCACTACAATTGGCAGAGATAATCCGCCATAACAAATCAAATACTTGGCCTCCCACGTTGGATTAAACTTATCCTTGTATCTTCTAAGCCCCTGAAAGTTATAAAACTTATTGCCCTTCTTATACACAACCTTCGCCAACTTAGTCCAAAATGGCACCAACGCTCTGTCAGTCAAGCCTGACATAGGCGCCATCCCGAGATTAAACCTCTGATAGCCTAGCTGTTTTCCCCATAGCAATAGCTCAGTAAACAGAAAATCCATGATATTACTGCTCGATAATTTAGGCTCGTAACGCATCAGATCGACTGAAAATTCAACCTGAGCGCCACTCGCCCAAATATTTGAAAACGCCACGAGTTCACCGTTTGCATACACTAATGCCATAGGTGTCGAGCACAGATAGGCGGCAGAGAAATAGCCGACCGAAAACCCCTTTTCACGCCCTTGCTTCGCCTTCAGCCAAGTCGATGATATGGCTTCTAATTGCGGCAGTATGGCCCTCACTTGGCTCGCCTCAATCACAGCAAAACTCAAGCCTTCACGCTGCGCCTTGGCATGACTCTGGCGCAAACTCCGATAGCGACTCGACGGTAAGTCAAATTGGTCGAGCTGAACAATCGCCTCCTCGCCTAATTTATATAAACCTAATCCTTGCTCTAAAAAGCTCGGCAGGTATTTTTGCGTCACTTGATAAAACACCGGCCAACCATCGTAGGCATCGCATAACTCTCTAAACTGCCACAATAAATCATCAAATTTATGTTGATTACCAATTGGATCGCCCATTACCACCCAGCAATGTCCAGCCCTTGCATACATAAGAAAGGCGTCTTTATCCTCGTTAAATAGGATTGATTTATCTTGCACTAAGGCTAAATAGCCATGACTGCTCGGCGACTGCGCGACAATCTCCATCGCCTGCTTTAATGAAGGCGTGTCCAGTTGTGGTGATTTAAGCTGAGTGCGAGACGAAAAATAGCGCACGGCAAAGGTAAGCACGATAAAGATAGCAATCGCTCCTCCTCGCAATGCTCGTGATACATGGCTATCGGGGGAGAAGGTAAACCAGAGTGAATGATCATAATCAACATCTTGATAGGAGAAAAATAATACCCAAATCATCAAGAACAAGGCAGCAGAAAGTGATAACAGCCAACCCAAAGAGTATTTAATCCCGACGACTGAACCCTTTCGATAAAACAAATTCTCACATGGCAACATCAATGCGCAAACCAATCCGATCGCGAGTGATATTTCCCATTCCGCGCCCTTAAGTATAATAAATAACATGCCCACCAGCAGCAGTTTTTTCGTTAATTCAAAGGCATTATGGTAGCGTTTAAATAATCCATGGGATAACAACAATAGCAAGACACCACTCACACTCAAAATGATGCTCGATATTTCGATGATAGGCAGCGGTACTAACTCACCTAACCAGTGATACTTATGAATAATTGAAGGGTTAACCACTGACAAGAGTAATAATAAACCTGAGCTAAATACACTGATACTCAGTAGCGGTGGTAACAGTTGGCGGATAAATGCAATTCGAGTATTTAATTTTACAATTTTATCTTTATTTGACAGTGCGATCGTAATAACAAAGTATGCCAAAGAAATTAAAAATGGAATAATGTAATAAATGATCCGATAGACAATAATGGCGCCGAGGATTTGCTCAACCGGTAAATATTGCGATAAGGCCACAGTCACGACGGACTCGAACACCCCAATACCACCCGGCACATGGGCAAGCACCCCAAGCGCATTCGCAACAAAGAAAATACTTAAGACCTGTATATAGCCCAAATTTTCTACCGCGGGCAGTAAGCTATAAAACAAGGTTCCTACGACAATCCAATCAAGTGAAGACACCAACAACTGTCTTAAAGATACAGATAACAGAGGTGGCGTAATTTCAAAGCCACGAAAGTTAAATGGCTTTTTCCGCAGCACACTCATCAGTAAATAGCCTAATACACTGAGCAGCATGCCAATACCGAGCACTGTCGTTAATGAAAATAGCCATGTTGGCAAAGGTAAAGCTGATAATTGTTCAGAGGGAAAGCATACCAGTGCAATACCACAAATAAAAAAGAGTCCGAGGAAGAATGTCACTGAACATGAAATGACTATTTGAGTGATTTTATTACCACTTAAGCCAAGTTCGGAATAAAACTTATATCTTATCGACGTCCCCGTTAACAGCGAGAAACCTATGGTATTGGAGAACGTAAAACCCAGAAAAGAAATAGGGATTATTTTACGATAAGGTATCTCCTTACCGATATTCCGAACGGCAATAAAATCGTACAAGGTTAATAAAGAGTAACTTCCCACTGTGAGTAGTGCTGCACATAACAACTCAACAAATGAAAATCCTTTAACCTCTTTAATAATGTCACTTAATTGATATTCTTGCTCTAAATTATAAAGCAAGAGTAATGAGACAGTGAATATTATAAGGCTAATAAACACCCGCACTCGTCTCCCCATGTTAATCTCCAGCACCTAAGACTGATTCAGCTAAGGTTATTTAACGTCAACATTGAAACAGCATTAAAAATTAATTAACTTTAGTTTAATTTGTAACACCACTTTATCGACGGGATTTTTAACATAGGGATTTTTCATTCGCAATGGATTTACGCATTTACTGCATGACGTTTTATTAATGTGCTTAACAAGCTGATAGCAATAGGGAGTTAATGATTTTAAATTGAGGGGGAAATAATATAAAAGCTAAAAAAATTTGCAATAGATACGCAGCTTTGGGCGTTAAGCGAAACAAAAAAGTGTGAATACTCAAAAAGTATCCACACTAGATTCCGTTACATTGGACGGTTTTTCTCGATAAGACGATTAAAAATGGCATTCACAGATAAAGAGGCGCCATGGGCAATTTTATCGGCAAGTTTCTTTCTCACCTGATAACGCATCTTATACACAGTGCGCTCTGCGGCAAGTGACATAATCACATCATCACTGGTCGAAATCGCATCAACTAACCCTAATTCAATGGCTTGCTGGCCGTACCAATGCTCGCCAGTAGCCACTTTCACTAAATCCAACTCAGGGCGATATTTACCGACAAACGCTTTGAATAAGACGTGGGTTTCTTCGAGTTCTTCTTGAAACTTCTGTCTTCCCTCATCGGAGTTTTCACCAAACACTGTCAAGGTACGTTTAAAATTACCGGCCGTATGTTGCTCATAATCGATTTCATGCTTTTTCAGCAAACGATTGAAGTTCGGCAGTTGAGCAACAACACCAATTGAACCAACAATTGCAAAAGGCGCCGCATAAATTTTATTCGCAACACAGGCCATCATATAACCGCCACTGGCAGCCACTTTATCAACGCAGACTGTTAGCGGAATATTGGCTTGGCGTAAACGGTCAAGCTGGCTGGAGGCTAAACCATAGCCATGCACCATACCGCCACCACTCTCGACATTAACAACCACTTCATCGCCTTTTTCCGCGATAGCTAAAATGGCACTGATTTCTTCGCGCAGTGACGCAACCTCAGCGGCATCGATACTGCCCTTGAAATCGATCACGAACACTTTGCCCGTGCTGGCATCATCAGCAGCTTTGTCTTTCGCCTTTTCTTCGGCCTTTAATTGCTTCTCATAGGCTTTGAATTGCTTCTTTGAAAGGAGTTCTTCTTTTAAGCCATGCTTCAGTTCTTCTAACTCTTCAGACAGGTTAGTGATCCTCAGCTCGCCCTTATCTGACTTATGTTTAACAGTGGAAGCCAACACCACAATAATAACCGCAACGATTGCGACCACTATCGTGACGGCTTTCGCCAAAAACATTCCATACTCGTATAAAAATTCCAAAGTGCTCTCCGTTAGGGCGTTACATTAATCAGTCAATTGCGCGCTATTCTAACAGCCTAAAGGCCCATAAAAAAACCCAGCATTCGCTGGGTTTTTCCGATTAAGCGCAGATTAGTTAGGACAAGTCGCAATGACATCGCTGTTTGTCACTAAAATCGTCGCATCACCTTTACCTGCAGTCGCAGCATAGGTTGCTACTTGAGTCTGCATTTCAACGGTAGCAGCGGCAGCCATACCATCTGTAGCGTCCGTTTCACTTGGGCTCACAATCGAACTATGGTGACCTTTAGAGAAACGCACAACGCCATGACCTTTACTCGTACTATCGACACAAGGTAGGCCAATAGCAGAGATCAGCGGCTCAGTGCCCGATAACGGGAAGTTATCTACACGGTTCGGTAACACTTGATCAGGTAAGTTACCGTTGCCATCTCCTGCTATTTCAATTAAATGAACAGGTAGACCCGTCGCTTTTAACGTAGCGGCATGGTTAATTGGATCCGCAGAATCCACAGCCGTTTGAACCGCAAAGGCAAACGTTGGAATAAACTGGGCATATACCGCCTGCACCAGTGCCGCATATTCAGGACTCCCCACCTCATACCCTGCAGTATTAGCCTTATCGACCAGCGCTTGGAAAGTCGCAGATGCCTTGATATTACTAAACAGCACTGGACCGAATGTTGCTGAACCCGCAAATGTTCCCGCTAATCCCCCCGCTGGCGCGGCTAAGGATACGGCATTGATGCCATACGCATTTGGCAAGGCATCACCCGTTGCAGGATTCTTCATGCCGGTGCTGGCATAGGTCGCAAAATCGGTGCCGACAATGGCGCCTAAACTCAGACCTTGAGCACTGATTTTAGACACGTCAAATACTTGTGGCTGACCTGCTTGTGCTAAGCCCTGTGCTAATCCTGTTAGAGCAAGACGAACCCCTAAATGGTCCATTGTCGCTTGACGGAAATTATCACGCACCGACAGAGTGCTAGAGATATTCACGAATACCAATGGATTACCATTTTTAAAGGCATCTGGTGTACCGACTACAGCCCCAAAAGAAGGATCGGTCGCAGAGACTTCATAAACCCCATCGCCGTTAGCATCGAACGAACGCGCCCCATGCAGTGGCATATCGATAGCAATAGTTGCAACGCCCATGGCCGCATACGAACCCGCATAGGCCAGTGACATTTCTTTGCCGCCACCTAAACCGTGCAGTGCGATTGTGGTTGGCCAACCCGCTGTCGGCGGAGTAAAGGGAATACCTTGTTGCTGATAAAAGTCCGCTAATCTTGCCGCATTAGGCATAGAAATCAGTACAGGTACGGTTTCATATCCTTTAATCGCTGGAATTGGATTGAACTTAGTCAGATGCTTAGTTTTATCTACCGCTGTACCATCGTCTAACAACCAAGTTTTACCCGCCATTAGCGACGGATTGGCTAACGCATCGGCAGGGTTCGCAATACCATTGGCCACGGCTTGCATACCAAAATTATTTTGGCTGAGTGTGCCCGCTTGCAAAGCTAACAATACGGAGACTGGGCTATCGCCTTGTGCTTTCCAATGACCATTAATTAATGGTTTACCTTCAGCTGATAAACAACTGACCGAAGAGCAGTCACCGTAAATCGGCAGTTTAATTTTGGCGGTATACACATCGGCTAAACTTGATACCACGTAGGCAGCTCCAGCAGCCGGTGTTAAGCCCGCAGCTTGTGCAACGGTATAACCGGCAGGCGTTGGCATCTGAGCAAAGCTGGGGGCATAAGGCGCGCCCTTCGCCATCAGCAGTTTAGTCGTTTCATACACGTTAGCGACAGACTGAGTCGTAAACAGCCCAGAGTAGCTTATGGTCGAAGGATCGACATTATGGGCCGCAGCAATGCCTTTTTCATAGCTGTTCACTAAGGTTTGCAGCATCAATTGATCGGGTGTTTCTAAAGGTAATGTCGTGATGTCTAGCTTCAACAAACCATAGGTAGTTGAAGGCGCAATACCACGACCTTCAGAATCTTGAATAAGATTGGTTGTCGCATAAATATACGACTGCCCAGCTTTGAGTGGCTTAAGCGGCACGATCACCACTTTATTGCCTGATGCGGTGGATACAAAGTCAACGCCAAACTGAAGTTCTGCTCCGACTTTACACGCTGAAACTGACGGTTTAGCAGTACACTCAGCATCAGAAGACAATGGACCACCGACTGTGGCCTCAAACATTCTTACTGCGCCAGGTTGTGCAACCGATGCCGCCATTAAGGTCAGCGGTGTGCCGTCGTGTTTTTTCGCTAAATCAATATCAATGGAAATCGGTGATGTTGTCGACCAGCCATCTAACGCCCCAAGCGCGATTTGTGGATCAACATAATTGCCTGAGCTTTCACCCGGAATCGATAATGTGCCATCCTTGGTACCACTGAATAGCAAATCATTCGGTAATGGTACTTTTGAATTCGCAGGGTCGAACACCATGTGCGATTCAGGGACGAGCGGGTCAGTCTTATCCTTGAGTTCGTTAAAACTGTCCTCACCACATCCTGTGAGGCCCAGTGCAGATGCAATCGCAACACCCAAAATGAGTCTTTTCATCTTTTTTCCCCAAATCTTGTTGTAATAGTTTTGTTTTCCCCAAGAAATTAGTCACAATAGCTTTTAAATCTGTGACCAATAGGGCTTATGTTAGCCCCTAACTCATTTCAAGTTAACGTAAAAATATTGAGTTAGCCACAAGTTTGTCACAAACATTTTAGCTATTTATAACAAAGTTTCATTCATTTGTTTGAAACATGCGTTTATCACTTCGGCGACTCTAGAAGTGGCGGGCATTCTCGCCAAGAGGAAAAAGAGACTCATGTTGGAATATCAAGCAGCAAAAGATTTACTCAAAGGCAAAACAATTTTAGTGACAGGCGCTGGCGCAGGCATAGGTCGCACCGCTGCCATTGAGTTTGCAAAGCACGGCGCCACTGTGATTTTACTCGGTAAAACAGTGAAAAAACTAGAAGCGGTTTACGATGTCATCGAACAAGCCGGTTATCCAAAACCTGCCATAGTGCCATTAGATCTTAAGGGCGCGACGGAGCAAAATTATCGCGATATGGCCGATACCATAGCCGAGCAATTCGATCATTTAGACGGCTTATTACATAACGCGAGCCTGCTCGGTGCCCTAGGCCCGTTTGAACACATAGATATTCCATCACTCGAAGACGTACTCAAAGTGAACGTCACGGCCCAAGTTATGCTAACTAAAGCATTACTACCTGTGATGCGCCAAGCGCCCAGTGCATCGATTATCTTCACGTCGAGCAGTGTGGGTCGTCAAGGCCGCGCCTACTGGGGACCTTATGCCTTCTCTAAGTTTGCCACCGAAGGCATGATGCAAGTCCTCGCCCATGAGTGCGATGGCACCTCGGTTCGCGTCAACAGTATCAATCCAGGTGCTACCCGCACTGAGATGCGTGCTAAAGCCTACCCTGCTGAGAATCCATTGGATCTCAAAACCGCAGAAGAGATCATGCCGACCTATTTATATTTGATGGGTCAAGATGCTAGCGCAGTGAATGGTCAGCAGTTCAACGCTCAGTAATCGCATCGCTTGTCGGGTTTTGGCAGTATGATTCAGCAATAATAAAGGGCCTATTGATGGCCCTTTATTATTTTAGATATTAGCAAGATGGAACTCTGTATTAATCCATGGCAATAAGCAGCATAAATACGCCGCACAGCTAATGTTAACTCAACAGAATTTTTGCAAAATAAATCATTGTTTTAGCTTTAGCGGCTCTGCTTGATTCATCAAGCGAATTTTGCGTATCCAGCTGTGAGTCAGCTAACTCATGGCTTGAGTAATAACTTACCCACAACTCATTTCCGTCAATAACAACGCCCGCATAACTGGTATCGCCCTTCGATGGCAGTGTCAATAGTTCTTGAATCACGCCAGTATCTGGATGAATTTCAACTAAAGCCGTTCGAACTTGTTCATCGTATAAGCGCACCACTGCCAACAGGCGGGATTGATACATCAACATCACTGGCCCACCAATGCGCTTATCGAGTTCTTGCCATTGCCAATCGGTGAATGGCGCGCGACTGTGACCGAGTAAACCAACAAATTCAGGGCCCCAAACGGGATCGCGCCTCAAGAGACAAAAGCCGCTGTCTTGATCAAAAATAATGGCAGTTTCGTTGACATAACCTTGATTATTAAACAGCTTTAGCCAAGTCTTGAACTGCACGCCATCATCACTCTTATACAACCGAGTGTCACCATCAGGTCCTGGGCGATAGCCCACACCATAGAGCGTATTTTGATGTTCGGTTAAGCGCCATAACCAATAGCCCTTATCTGCTACCTTTAGCGCATCCGACCACGATCGCCCATCGGCTGAGCGCCAAAGATGTGATTGAAGACCCGACTTATCATGTAAGGTCCCGCCACCGAGTAAAAGCAATTCCCCTTGATATTCAATCAGTTTGCCATCGCGTAAATCAGCCTCATCCGAACGAATAAGTGTCACGCTCTGCCACGTTTCGCCGCCATCAACTGAACGTAGAATACGCAAAGCGCCATCGGGTGACACATGGGCCGTCCCTTCACGGAAAACACAAAAAAGTGCTTCCTGAAACGCGATTAAATCGGTAAACGCATTATGGGCAGCTTGCTCCCAAATCCGTCGCACTGAAATTAGCTTCATCCATTCACTCCTCAATCCAGCTGACTCTTGTTATAACATAGCTGCAAATAACAGAAAGCAAAAAGGCCGCTAAGCGGCCTTTTTCATAGGGATAAAACAACTTAGCTGCGCTGACGCGATGGCTTAGGTTTTCCCGAACCTGTCACTTTATGCTTACGTACGGCGCGGCGAATTTTGGCACTCTTCACCTGTGCACGGGCTACGCTGTGTTTATCGGCAGCAAGCATAGTGCGGGTTTCAGGTTCTAAACCTGCTAGTTTACGCAAGTAGTTAACTTGCTCCATTGGCAATTCAACCCAGCCACCCCGTGGCAGTGATTTTGGCAATTCAACCATACCGTAACGGATACGGATCAAACGGCTCACTTGCACTTCTTGGGATTCCCACAGACGACGCACTTCGCGGTTACGACCTTCGCGTAAACACACATGCCACCACTGGTTCATGCCTTCGCCGCCGGCTGGCTTGATGCTATCAAACTGCGCAGGGCCGTCCTCTAACATTACGCCGGTACGCAAACGTTGCACGGTCGCTTCAGGGATTTCACCGAAGGTACGCACTGCGTATTCGCGGTCGACTTCGTTCGATGGATGCATTAAGCGGTTCGCTAATTCACCATCTGAAGTAAACAACAATAAACCTGAGGTGTTGATGTCTAAACGACCTACCGCAACCCAGCGTGAATCACGCACTTTAGGTAAGCGATCGAATACCGTTGGACGGCCTTCAGGATCTTTACGACTACAAATTTCGCCTTCGGGTTTATGGTATGCCAATACTCGACAGATCACGTCTTCGGCAGACTTTAACGAAATCGCTCTGCCATCGATACGCACTTTGGCATCGGCTTCAATCCGATCCCCAAGGCTAGCAATTTCACCATCAATACTAACTCGGCCTGCAGCAATCCATGCCTCCATCTCACGACGGGAGCCATGGCCTGCACGGGCCAAGACTTTCTGCAATTTTTCACTCATTAGTATTTTGCTCTTCTGACTGTTCCGGCGTTAATTTCACACTTGAAAAAACCGCCTGCAATGACTCAGTATCCGACAGCGGCGGTAAATCCGCTAAGGTGTCTAAGCCAAAATATGCTAAAAATTCTAAGGTAGTGGCATACAACGCGGGTCGCCCCGGTACTTCTTTATGGCCAACTACTTTAATCCAATGTCTATCTGACAAACTTTTTATGATGTGACTACTAATGGCCACACCGCGCACCTGTTCAATATCGCCGCGAGTCACAGGTTGACGATAAGCAATCACCGCCAAGGTTTCTAATGTCGCACGCGAATATTTAGGCGCCTTTTCTTGCCACAGGGGCTGCAAAAAAGGACTCAAGACTTCTAAGGTCTGGAAGCGATAACCCCCAGCGACTTTCACAAGTTGCACACCTCTGTCTTGATAATCCTGCTGCAGCTCATCCAATGCAGCTTTTATTTTGTCTCTGGAAACCGTGAAATCCACCAATACCGTGTCTTTCAACATTTTCGCCGACAAGGGTTTCCCCAATACAAACAAACTCGCTTCAATAAGCTGTTTTAATTGAGTCGGATTTATCTGCATCAATTAATAGGCCTTAACGTAAATAGTTGAAAACGGTTCTGTTTGGTACAATTCAACCAATAATTCTTTGACTAATTCCATCAGTGCTAAGAAGGTCACGACCACGCCTGCACGGCCTTCAGCTACGGTAAATAAACGTTCAAATGCCGTAAAATCTTCCGAGTTCAGCATGGCTAAAATCTGGCTCATGCGCTCACGCGTCGATAACTGTTCACGCTTAACGTGATGATCTTCATTGGCATCGATACGTTTGAGCACATCGCCAAAGGCGCGGGCAATTTCAAACAACGAGACTTCTGGCGGGATCATTAACGGCTTAATGTCAGGTGCTGCCACTGCTTTGGCTTGAAACACATCCCGCTCGAGCCGCGGCAAATCATCGAGTTTTTGCGACGCTTCTTTAATCACTTCATAGGCTTTCAACTGACGGATCAATTGCGCCCGAGGATCTTCCTCAACCTCATCTTCAGCCACCATACGCGGCAGCAGCAAACGGGATTTAATCTCGGCAAGCGTTGCCGCCATCACTAAGTAATCGGCGGCAAGTTCAATTCGAGCCTGAGTCAGCAACGTAATATATTCTAAATACTGCGCGGTGATTTGCTGAATGGGTAAATCGACAACGTCTAATTTTTGCTTACGGATCAAATATAAAAGTAAATCCAATGGGCCTTCAAAGGACTCAAGGAATACTTCTAATGCCTCCGGCGGAATAAACAAATCCAGCGGCATTTCGGTCATTGCCTGACCACGAATAACGGCTAAGGGTAAACTCTGTTGCGTGCCCTGCATCCGCTATCTTGCTCCGTTAACGCTGCGCTACCCAACTTAGGCTAACGCCAAACGCGCGATTATACCTGTAAATCTGCGGCGATAAAACTGCCAAATGTTCACTGCCGCTCGCCGCATCGCTCACTCGTATCCATTAGTGATAAATCTAATACGGCAGATTTAGAGGAACGGCGTGATATCACCCGCGCCTTCACGCAAAATTTCGGCGCCATCTTCAGACATATCAATCACTGTCGTCGGCTTTTCGCCTAAATAACCACCGTGGATAATCACATCCACTTGATGCTCGAGCAAGTCGCGAATTTGTTCAGGATCAGACTCGGCAAATTCTGCATTTGGCATCACCAAACTGGTCGACATCAGCGGCGCATCTAAGGCTTCAAGCAACGCCAGTGCGATCACATTGTCGGGCACACGAATACCTATGGTCTTTTTCTTATCATTTTGCAGACGACGCGGCACTTCTTTGGTCGCTTTAAAAATGAACGTATAAGGCCCAGGCGTGCAACTTTTTAGGATGCGATACGCCTGATTATCCACTTTGGCGTAGGTCGCAAGCTCAGATAAATCGCGGCACATCAATGAAAAGTTATGATCGTTCTCGATTTGACGAATTCTCGCCATCCGCGTCATCGCATCTTTCTCACCAATCAAGCAGCCTAATGCATAACCCGAATCGGTAGGATAAACAATCACACCGCCCGCTTTTAAGGCGGCAACAGCTTGACTGATAAGGCGTGTTTGCGGATTTACTTCATGTACATAAAAAAACTGACTCATGGTCGTTTCACCCAAGATTCCGATTGCCAGACCCAATCAATACCTTGGGGCTGATACAGATTTTTTCCTAATTCGATCCAATTACTTGGAAAGTGAAAATCACTCCCTATCGATGCAAGCAATTGATTTTGTAAGCTCAAGGCCACAAGGTTGGCCCTGTCGTCTAATGTTTGCTGGCCAAGTACCACTTCCATGGCATCTCCACCCGCTTCTTTATATTCGCGCACTAAGCGCTTAAGCCATTTTGCCGATAACTTATAACCACTGGGATGCGCCAACACAGCTAATCCACCCGCGTTATGAATGATATCGATGGCGCTGGCCATATCACCCCAATTATTGGGGACATAACCGGTTTTACCGCGGGCAAGGTAGCGTTTAAATACGCTCGGCATATCCACAGCATGACCATTTTCAGCCATCCAACGGGCGTAATGTCCACGGCTCAATGCCGCTTCACCCGCCAACGCCTTGGCACCTTCGTAAGCGCCTTCAATACCGGCCTTGGCTAATCTATGGCCAATTTCTTGGGCGCGTAATTCACGTAACTCACGCTGGTTTTCTAAAAATGCTAATAACGCAGGATTATCCGCATCGAAGTTAAGCGCAACTATGTGGATATCATAACTGTTCCAGCGAGTAGAGATTTCTACGCCAGAGATCAATTTCAATGGTTCTGCTTGCGATAGATTAAAGGCACGGGCTTCGGGTAAACCTGCTACCGTGTCGTGGTCAGTAATCGCAAATAACTGCACGCCCTTTTCAAGGGCTCTAGCCACCAATTCAGACGGAGTTAACTGACCGTCGGATGCGGTCGTGTGGCTGTGCAGATCAGCCAATATGCTTTGAGTATTCATGGGGCTATTGTACGTGAATTTGTTAATAAATGCGCTGCTATCTCGCATTTTGTGGCTGTGTGACTTAAATTTTCTGCGTCATTAAAGTGAATAAATCGCAGAAAATGAAAAATATTCAATTGACATTCGACCCCAGCTAAGGTTTTCTATACACCAATTACTGAATTAGCGAGACCCTTTTGAATGACACATATTAACGCTTCATTAAACATCATTTGGTGGTGGCACTTCCCAACTTAGCGGGTGGTGTGAAGCTCTGTGCTCATTTGAAAGTGACCAGAATCAACAAGAAGCCCGCAGAAATGCGGGCTTTTTTGTTAGGTGCGAAAAATGTCGGCAGACTCGGGTAACAAGATTAAGAAAGCGAGATAACTCATGATGTTAAAGACATTTTATAAGGTAGCTGGAGTATGAACATGCCCAAACAGACATTCGCACGCTCAAGCACACTCAAGGCGGCATTAACCTACCACAGTGATCCACTGCGCTTGTATCAGCACATTACCCAAGATGCGCCCCATACTATGTTGTTGGAATCGGCCGAAATCGACAGTAAAGATCACTTAAAAAGCATGGTGATGACCCATGCCGCCATGATGATCCGCTGCGACGGTTATCAACTGACCTTTACCGCACTGACCGACAATGGCGCGAGCTTACTTGCCCCAATCGAAACCTTCTTCAGCGCGAGCGGCGATCGTGCTGATATGAGTGCCAATCTAGTCCGTGATAACTTGACCTTAGTGGTGACGCTGCAAAAAGACACTCAGCTGCAGGATGAAGATGCACGCCTAAAATCTACCTCGCCACTCGATGGCCTACGGATGTTTATCCAGCAGATTGATTGTGGCACTCATACTGACAGCCAAAGTAAACCCGCCTTTGAGGATCTATTTTTAGGTGGCGTGCTGGCCTACGACTTGATTGATACCGTCGAACCGCTGCCAGCCGTGCCGAACCACGATAATGATTGCCCAGACTACTTATTTTACCTCGCTGAAACCTTAATCCTTATTGACCATAAACTAAAACAAGCCGACATCATTACCCATAATTTCAGTCGTGATTCAGCCCAGTATGCCGCCATCACCGCAACGCTGAGCGAGCGAGTTCAGCAGTTAAGCACACAATGTAAAACCCTCGGTAATTCACCTGCCGATGTGCCGACACTGGTCGCCATCGACGCAACTGAGCAAGTCAATATTTCCGATGAGGTGTTTAAACAAACCGTTATCGATTTGAAAGAACACATTATTGCGGGCGATATTTTCCAAGTGGTGCCATCGCGTAGCTTTAGTTTGCCTTGCCCGAATACCTTAGGAGCTTATCGTGCCCTGCGTCTAACGAACCCAAGCCCTTACATGTTTTATTTCAGGGGCCCAGATTTCACCCTTTTCGGTGCCTCACCAGAAAGTGCGCTTAAGTACGAAGCCAGCAGTAATCAAGTCGAAGTCTACCCGATTGCCGGCACCCGTAAACGCGGCAAAACCGCCACGGGCGAGATTGATTTTGACTTAGACAGCCGCATTGAACTTGAACTGCGTTTAGATAAAAAAGAACTGTCAGAACACTTAATGTTGGTCGATTTAGCTCGCAACGATATCGCGCGCATCAGCCAAAGCGGCAGCCGTAAAGTCGCTGAATTATTGAAAGTGGACCGTTATTCTCACGTGATGCACCTCGTCAGTCGCGTAACGGGTCAACTGCGCCAAGATTTAGATGCGCTGCATGCTTATCAGGCTTGTATGAATATGGGTACTTTAGTTGGCGCCCCCAAAGTAAGCGCATCACAACTGGTTCGCCAAGCAGAAAAAGCCCGCCGCGGCAGCTACGGCGGCGCTGTCGGTTACCTTAATGCCCTTGGGGATATGGACACTTGCATCGTGATCCGCTCCGCCTTTGTTAAAAATGGCACCGCCTTTATTCAAGCGGGCGCGGGCGTCGTGTTTGATTCAGATCCCCAAAGCGAGGCAGATGAAACCCGTCAAAAAGCTCAAGCCGTGATTTCGGCCATCAAAATGGGCGCTGGACTGCGAGTCAATGAATCGCCAGCGAATGACGCGTCAGCTCAATCGGCTTTTGTACAATCCACTTCAGTACCATCTAAATAGGAGCCAAACATGAAACTCTATCTACTCGATAACTTTGACTCCTTTACCTACAACTTAGTGGATCAATTTCGCAGCCTAGGCTGTGAAGTGGTGATTTACCGCAACGATGTTGCCGCCGATTTTATCGCCGAAAAACTGCTTAACGAACAAGAACCAGCAGCCCTAGTGTTATCACCTGGTCCTGGTGCGCCCCATGATGCAGGCTCTATGATGGCGCTTATCGCCAAAGTCGCCGGTAAAGTGCCTATGCTGGGTATCTGCCTTGGGCATCAAGCTATGGTGGAATATTACGGCGGCACAGTGGCGCGCGCGCCTTTTGTGGTGCACGGCAAGGCAAGCCCGACTTTCCATGATGGCACTGGCGTATTTGCCGGTTTGCCCTCTCCCCTGCCCGTTGCCCGTTATCACAGTCTCGTTGCCACTCACGTACCTGAGTGCTTGCAGGTGATTGCAACGACTGACGCTATGCCGATGGCAATTCTGCACCCTGAGCACAGAGCCGTTGGCTTTCAGTTCCACCCTGAATCGATTCTCACCACCTTAGGCAGCACACTGCTCATTCAAACCTTAGCCTTTCTTACCCAAGACATAACAACAGGAGTAACCGCATGAGTACCAACCCTATTCAGCCTTTACTCGACGTTTTATACCAAGGTAAGAGTTTAAGCCGCGAACAAACCGCCGAACTCTTTGGCGCATTAATTCGCGGAGAAATGAGTGAAGCCGCAATGGCAGGAATGTTAGTTGCGCTGAAAATGCGCGGCGAGACCATAGATGAGATCAGCGGCGCCGCCGATGCCATGCGCGCCGCCGCCAAACCTTTTCCTTGCCCTGAGCGAAACAACAATCCGCTTCATAATGGCATAGTTGATATTGTTGGCACGGGTGGCGATGGCTTTAATACAATTAATATTTCCACCACCGCAGCCTTTGTGGCCGCAGCGGCAGGCGCTAAGGTCGCCAAACACGGCAATCGTAGCGTGTCGAGTAAATCGGGTTCATCGGATCTTTTGGCGCAATTTGGCATAGACCTAACTATGTCGCCAGAGACCGCCAGTCGTTGCCTTAACGCATTGAATCTGTGCTTTTTGTTTGCGCCCCACTACCATGGCGGGGTAAAACATGCGGTGCCCGTAAGACAAGCATTGAAAACGCGCACTTTATTCAATGTGTTAGGGCCGCTAATTAACCCCGCACGACCTGAGTTTATGTTACTTGGCGTGTATAGCCCTGAGTTAGTCTTACCGATAGCGAAAGTATTAAAGGCGCTTGGCACAAAACGCGCTATGGTAGTGCACGGCAGCGGTTTAGATGAAGTCGCGCTACACGGCAACACCCAAGTTGCTGAGTTAAAAGACGGCGACATTATTGAGTATCAACTCACGCCCGCCGATTTAGGCGTGCCTTTAGCGCAAATATCAGACTTAGAAGGGGGCGAGCCCGCGCAGAATGCCTTGATTACCGAGGCGATTTTAAAAGGCCGTGGCAATGAAGCACACGCCAATGCGGTCGCCATCAATGCCGGCTGTGCTTTATATGTCTGTGGAATTACTGATTCAGTCAAAGCCGGAACCTTACTTGCGCTCGCTACCATTCAAAGCGGCAAAGCCTTTGAATTGTTAAGCCAGCTCGCAAAAGTCAGCGGTGAAGCCCTAGTCAACGGTCAAGAAAGAGGAAGATAAGCGAATGTTTCAAGTAGAAGTGACTCCAACAGCAATGACTCAAGACCTGCGTACTCAGCCAGAGGCAGCCACAAACGCTATGCCAAAAAGTAATGTGTTAACCCGTATCGTCGATACCAAAGCGGCCCATATTGCCGCCCTGAAGCTGCGTTTCCCTGAGGCGAGTCTGTCGCCAAAAATCTCTGACCGCAGTTTGTTTGCGGCACTCAAGGCGCCCAAGGCGGGTTACATTTTAGAATGCAAAAAAGCCAGTCCGTCCAAAGGGCTTATCCGCGATGTGTTTGATGTAGAAGCCATTGCCGATATTTACGGCAAATATGCAGCGGGCATTTCGGTATTAACCGACGAGCAGTTTTTCCAAGGGGATATGGACTATATCCCTAAGGTGCGCGCTCGGGTCAATCAACCGATTCTGTGCAAAGATTTTTTTGTAGACGAATACCAAATCAAACTCGCCGCCCACCAAGGCGCCGATGCGATTCTGTTGATGCTGTCCGTGCTTGATGATGAACAATATCAAGGTCTAGCGAAAGAAGCGGCTAAGTATCAACTCGATGTGCTGACCGAAGTCAGTAACGAAGAAGAACTTAAGCGCGCCATCGCATTAGATGCGCCGATTATCGGCATCAACAACCGTAACTTAAGGGATTTGAGTACCGATCTCGCCACCACAGAAGCGCTTGCGCCACACATTGGCAGCGACCGAGTGGTGATCAGCGAATCAGGCATCTACAACAATGAGCAAGTACGCCGCCTGAGTCCACTGGTTGATGGCTTTCTCGTTGGCAGCTCGATAATGGCCGAAGCTGATATAGACCTCGCCTGCCGTAAATTGATCTTCGGTCACAATAAAGTCTGCGGCCTCACCCGTGTGGAAGATATTCGCGCCGCGGCAACAGCAGGCGCTGTCTATGGCGGACTGATTTTTGCTGAAAAATCCCCGCGCGCCTTAACCCTTGATGCCGCAGAACAACTGCTCAGGACGTATCGCGCCTCCGCTGCCCCCACCATTGAATTTGTCGGCGTGTTTGTTAATGCCGCGCCAAGCACCATCACCGATATCGCCGCCAGTTTGCAGTTATCTGCCGTACAACTGCACGGCACGGAAACTGAACTTGAAATCGCACAGCTCGCCGAGCGACTTGAGCAAGCGGGACTCACCACCCAAATTTGGAAAGCCGTGAGCGTCGATGCGCAAACGGGTGAGCTTGGTAACATACCTCAGGGAGCACAGCGATATCTCTTTGATAGTAAAACGGCAGGCCAATTTGGCGGCTCGGGCCAAGCCTTTAATTGGCAAAATATTGATGTGAAGTCCTTAGGCCAGCAAAAGGCCCATGCCATGTTGGCGGGCGGACTCAATCCAGGCAATGCGGCAAGTGCCAATGCCCAAGGATTTTACGGTTTAGATTTTAATTCAGGCCTAGAAACCGCCGCAGGGATTAAATCGGCGCAACTTATCCAAACGGCTTTTACCCATTTACGTCTTTAGCCTATCGCGCTAAGCAAGAAGCCCTAGATGCAGTTGGTGCTCGACAAGCGTGATGCTCGACAAAAAATATGAACCTATTAATGCCAGTGACCAAATAGATAACGGCTCAGTTAACACTATTTATACGGTTAACACCAAAACGCTGTTAGCACCATCAAACCACTGACAAACTGATTGATAAGATAAGGAAAAAGGTATGTCAAAGTTAAAGCTTAACCCTTATTTCGGCGAATACGGCGGCATGTATGTGCCACAGATTTTAGTGCCAGCCCTTAAGCAATTAGAAACTGCCTTTGTGGAAGCGCAGGAAGATGACGACTTTAAAGCCGAATTTACCGATTTACTAAAGAACTACGCGGGTCGCCCTACAGCACTGACCTTAACCCGCAATTTAAGCCCCAATCCTATGGTAAAAATCTACCTCAAACGAGAAGATTTACTCCACGGCGGCGCACATAAAACTAACCAAGTGTTAGGCCAAGCTCTGCTTGCTAAACGCATGGGCAAAAAGGAAATTATTGCAGAAACCGGTGCAGGACAACACGGCGTTGCCACCGCCCTTGCCTGCGCGCTATTAGGCTTAAAATGTAAAGTCTATATGGGCGCTAAAGACGTTGCGCGCCAATCACCGAACGTATTTAGAATGCGGTTGATGGGCGCGGAAGTGATTCCAGTCACCTCAGGTTCTGCCACCTTAAAAGATGCTTGTAACGAGGCGATGCGCGACTGGTCTGGCAGCTACGAAAAGGCCCACTATTTACTCGGCACGGCCGCGGGGCCACATCCGTTCCCAACCATAGTGCGTGAATTTCAACGCATTATTGGCGAAGAAACCAAAAAGCAAATGCTAGAGCGTGAAGGTCGCCTGCCCGATGCGGTTATCGCCTGTGTGGGCGGCGGTTCCAACGCCATCGGCATGTTTGCTGACTTTATCGACGAGCCAAGTGTCGAACTGATTGGCGTCGAACCTGCGGGTAAAGGCATCGACACGCCAATGCACGGCGCGCCGCTTAAACACGGTAAGACAGGTATTTTCTTCGGTATGAAAGCGCCTTTGATGCAAGATAGCGAAGGCCAAATCGAAGAATCCTATTCGATTTCAGCTGGATTGGACTTCCCATCCGTTGGCCCGCAGCATGCGCATCTTAATGCCACAGGCCGCGCCCGTTATGAATCGGCTACCGACGATGAAGCGTTAGAAGCCTTCCAACAACTGGCTCGCTGTGAAGGGATTATCCCCGCATTGGAATCGGCCCATGCTATCGCCTATGCCGTGAAAATGGCGCGCGAGTGCACTAAGGAAACCATTTTAGTGGTCAATCTTTCCGGTCGTGGCGACAAAGATATTTTCACCGTTTCTGACATTTTGAATGGTAAAGAGGTATAACGAACATGAGTGATACATTGACTAACCCAGGCCTTTACCAAGCGGCCCGTTACCAAGCCACCTTTGCCAAACTCAAAGCCGAAGGCCGTGGTGCTTTTGTCCCCTTCGTCACCCTTGGTGATCCTAGCCCTGAGTTATCGCTGAAAATTATCGATACCTTAGTGCAAAACGGTGCCGATGCCTTAGAACTGGGCTTTCCGTTTTCCGATCCCTTGGCCGATGGCCCTGTGATCCAAGGTGCTAACCTGCGTTCTTTAGCGGCGGGCACGACTCCAACGGCGTGTTTTGAATTACTGGCGCAAGTGCGTGCTAAATATCCTGAACTGCCAATCGGTTTGCTGCTGTATGCGAACTTGGTGTTTGCTAATGGCATAGATGCGTTTTACGCCAAAGCGCAGCAAGCGGGTGTGGATTCAGTGCTTATTGCCGACGTACCCGTGGAAGAATCGGCGCCCTTTAGCGAAGCGGCTAAAGCCCATGGTATTGCGCCAATTTTTATCGCGCCGCCCAATGCCGACAGTGAAACCCTTGCACTGGTTAGCGCCAGCGGCGAAGGTTACACCTATCTCTTATCCCGCGCAGGGGTGACAGGCACAGACACTAAAGCTGGCGTTCCGGTGGAAGAAATTCTATCCAAATTGAAAACTTTTAACGCGCCGCCACCGCTACTCGGCTTTGGCATTGCCGAACCCGCTCAAGTAACCGCCGCAATCAAAGCTGGCGCAGCAGGGGCCATTTCTGGCTCTGCCGTTGTGAAGATCATCGAAACCCACCAGCACGATGAAGCTAAGCTACTGGCGACACTTGGCGATTTTACTCGCGCCATGAAAGCGGCGACCTAAGTTAATCAAGATTTCAATCTCTGAGATAAATTACTGATTGAAATTGATAAACTAAGTCACTGATTTAAATTGATAGCCTGAATCGCTAGTGCTTAAGACGCGATGAAAGAGAAAAATCAACAGAATAAGTGGGGCACATTCGCCGCCTCACTTATTTTGCTTTAGATTGACCGACTCCTATGTTTACCCTGCCTTGCTCACCTCACTGTTGGTGTTCTCTTACGGCTCTTATCTTTATCAACAATCACGCCTCCCCCCCCCTACCGTGACAAGAAATCAAACTGATAGCTTAGCGGTTATTTAGTCACAGTTATTTAGTCACAGTTCCTCGGTAGCATGTCTGTATCGAAATGAAATGGACTTTATATGCAGTATCGGATCTATATTCTCGAGCTAACTCCATGTGGCAATGGTGTTGAAGGTGAAGTCGCAGGCAAATGCGACAATGGCGCGCCGATTTGGTTTTATTACCAAGGCAGCGATCAACTGGCAAAAATGCGCTTTCCGGTTAACCAATGGGTGACGGTTGAATTACTCGGCCGACTAGCAAGTGTTCAAGTTGACATCATTGAGCAAGCTCCACGCCTACCAATTCAATTGAACGTTGAAACTTCAGGACAAATCGTCGACATCAGCCAAACACCCGAAGATACGATTTACCTGTCGCACTCAAACCTTGCACTCCCCTTTGATAATGAACTTGGCAAATCCCCTATTTCGCTCGGTCACTGGGTCAATATAACGGGCGAGCTTTGGGTAACAAATGGAATGAATTAAGTGCTGATCCCTGAGCTAACTGTGAACGTACAGATAGGCTAGCTTGGGCTTTAATGATTGCGCTTTATCGGTGCAATACCTAGAATGTCGCCGCTCGGGCTAAACTTCATCAATCGCTTAAATACCTTGCTTCCGCTATTGAACCCGATGGGGAAAGCAAATGAAGTCGATAACGGAAGTGACAGTGTTAGCCTGTGACAAATCATTCGCCTGATGAATTTCCAATAGAGGATCCGATGACTATTTCTAAATCTTTGCCCGATGACAAACCTCGTACTTTTTTGGGCACGCCTAAATTACCAGCCAAGTACGCCACGGTTGTAATGCCCTTTTTTCTTTCTATTCTAATGAGTTGTATCGTTTCTGGGATCAGTACTTTCAATGGCGTTGGCGCTTCACCGCAGTTTATCGAACTCTGGCTCGGTGCTTGGCTGATCTCATGGGTGGTCGCCTTCCCGACACTGCTGATGGTGTTGCCATTAGTGCGTAAAATTACCGGACACTTTGTCGATTTACGCTAGCTTTACGATTTAGCCTTTCGAACTCGCATTCTGAGTTAACAGCCACATTTCAAAGCCGTCTTAGTACGGCTTTAGCTTAAGTTCATGCCCTTAATAAACGCGCACTGCCGCTATCCATGCGGAGATAACCGCCCTATTTACAGCTCCAGCCAATAGCAGTTTTAAGCGAATAGCTCTCTGAGAAAATACCAAGCTAAGCGAATACATCTGGGGGTAATGCCTCTGAACTCATTCAGCAGAGCCAATGCATTTAAACTTAACCCACACCCGACTCATTTACCCAGCGCCTTCAGCGAGGCTCCAGCCTGCGCTTTACAATGGATTTACACTGACTGTTTAGCGGCACCTATCCCCATTGGACTCAGCCGACATTACCGCAATCTAAATCAATTCCCCTCGATTAATAAACCAACACAAATATCGATATAACCAACTGTATTTATAGCCTTAAAAGTCAAATTACTCGTAATCAACTCGATTATACACCCCTTAAGTTTAGCCTTTTTGCCAGCCAATTATCTTGCCGTCACATACGTTATTAACCGTACTTAGCCCGCTTATCCGTAAGTTAAAAGTATTAACACTCACCACCACCCAAATGAGAATGGTTTGCATTTGAATATTTTCACGTGCTAATTTACTCGCCGTTGTCGGGACAGAGGCAGCAGGAAAAATGGCCTAAGGACTGCGCTAAACATAGCTAATTAACCACAGCAAGATAGATAGCCAAACAGGCTATTTTGACTGCCGCATTTACTTGGTTTGCGTCCTTAGGTAACTGATTACTGGATCGGCAACACGCAACAGCATGCTGCCAAAGGAGGCGTAAGTGACTACTCAACAAAGGGAAATGGATCGCGAAATCTTTGATCTACTCGGCATCGGCATTGGCCCATTCAATCTTGGCCTCGCCGCCTTATCAGAACCTATCGACGGCTTTAACTGCTTATTTTTAGATGCTAAAACCAGCTTTGATTGGCATCCAGGCATGCTACTCAAATCCTCAAGACTGCAAACCCCCTTTATGTCAGATTTGGTGACTATGGCCGATCCCACCAGCCGTTACAGTTACCTTAATTTTGCCAAAAAGACGGGTAGACTTTATCCCTTTTACATTCGTGAGAATTTCTTTTTACCTCGCCACGAATACAACTTGTACTGCCAATGGGTAAGCCAGCAACTCAGCAATCTAAAATTTGGCTTTAAAGTCACTCAAGTGGATTACAACGCCGGTGAAAGTATTTATCGAGTCACAGGTTTTGATAGACGCAGTGGCAAAACCCATACCTATCAATGCCGAAAGCTAGTGTTAGGCACAGGAACAGAGCCTTATCTGCCAAAGGATTGCCCCATTCAAGATGCGCGGGTCATGCATACAGCTAGCTATATGCAGCAAAAAACCTACCTGCAGAGTCAGAGTGCCATCACTGTCATTGGCAGTGGCCAAAGTGCAGCGGAAGTATTTTACGATCTACTGCAAGACATTGATACCTATGGCTATCAACTGAATTGGATGACGCGCTCAGCACGTTTCTATCCCTTGGAATACACTAAGCTGACGTTGGAGATGACCTCGCCAGATTATGTCGATTACTTCCACGAATTAGCACCGGAAAAACGCTGTGCTTTGATCGCCAGTCAAAAATCGCTCTACAAGGGCATTAATGCAGAGCTTATCAACGACATCTATGACTTGTTATATCAAAAGCGCTTGATTGCGGATTTCCAGTGCCAATTGATGACCAATGTGGCGTTAACCTGTATTCAAACTGACCCAGATGCACTCAAGTTACATTTCCAGCATCAAGAGCAAGATACCCCTTTGAGCCAAACCACGAACGCAGTGGTGTTAGGCACTGGCTATCACTACCGTTTACCTGAATTTATCAAAGATATAAAGCAACAGATCGAGTTCGATGATGCGGGACAACTTAGCGTGCAACGCGACTACAGCATAGATATTCGCGGGGATATTTTTGTCCAAAATGTCGGTTTACATACCCATGGAATAAGTTCCCCGGATCTGGGAATGGGCTGTTATCGCAACGGCATCATCTTAAAGGCCGTGCTTGGTTATGCGCCCTACCATATTGAAGAACACATCGCCTTTCAAACCTTCGATCCGGCCAAACTTGCCAAGCATCAGCCCTGCGGCGCCAATGCGATTAACACACTGAATCTTAAACCTAAACATTTCCCTAAGACGTCGCCGCACAACAATAGCACTGATGCATCGCCGCATCTCTATCCAACCCAAACGCCGACTTCGAGTATGAGCGCAGGCGCGGGAACCAATATGTCGGTCTTGATGGCGCCAAACAAGGAGGCGCAATAATGGCGAGTCTATTTAGCAGCCATTGTTTAACGCAGCTATCAGCTATTACAAGCATCAATGGTTTCCAGTTCAGAGCGTTAGATCTCAAGCAAGACTTGCCAACACTGCAGTCTTGGTTTAACCAAGAGTACGCGCAGTTTTGGGGCATGCAGGGCTTGAATCTCGCCGCCATAGAGAACCTTATGGCAACCACGCAGCATAAGTTTGCCTTGATGGGTGAGTGGCAGGGCAAATCACTCTTTATGGTTGAGCTCTACGATCCTGCCCACGATGAAATCGGTCACCACTATCGTGTTGCGCCGGGGGATTGCGGTATGCACCTGATTATCGCGCCGCCCGATGGCAGCCCAATCAACGGCTTATCCTTCAAAGTGATGGATGCGATAGCGCAGCTCGTGCTTGAAAAATTGGCCTTTAACCGCCTAGTGGTTGAACCCGATCAACTCAATAGCAAAATTCATCGCTTAAATAGCCGAGTGGGCATTCGCTATGAAAAAGCGATTCAATTAAGCACTAAAGCAGCTTACCTCGGATTTTGCACTGCGGCCGAACGCCAGCAGGCATCAAACGGGCCCTCTTCGACGGGCTTAGTCCAGACAAGCTCAGCGCTGCCAAGCTCGCTCGCGGCGCCCGTAACCTCTCCCATGACATTATCGACTCTTTAGGTGAACTAGATGAACTTACCCACAAAAGCCTTACGAATGGATCCATTGACAACGCAGGATCATCCAACTCACGCAGCGGCTCAACTCGAGCCAACGCTGTCGTCAACCTCGACTTCTATGCCAGAGCATTTGACTCCCGCCTATTGGCAAGCGGCTAATCGGCATTTAGTGAAGAAAATCCTCTGCGAATTCACCCACGAGAAGCTCATTACGCCGACGCTATACGGGCAAAAAGCGGGGCTTAACCACTATGAACTGCGGCTCAAAGACAGCACTTACTATTTTAGTGCACGGCACTATCAGCTAGATCATCTCGCGATTGATGCAGATTCCATCCGCGTTTCAGTCGCAGGACAAGAGCAAATTCTCGATGCGATGTCGCTGATCATTTCCCTTAAAAATGACTTAGGGATCAGCGAAACCTTACTGCCCACGTATTTAGAGGAAATCACTAGCACCCTCTACAGCAAGGCGTACAAGTTAGCGCATCAGGCGATCCCCGCCGCCACGCTGGCGCGAGCCGATTATCAGAGCATAGAAGCGGGTATGACAGAAGGTCATCCGGTGTTTATTGCCAATAATGGCCGGATTGGTTTTGATATGCAGGATTACCGTCAATTTGCCCCAGAAAGCGCGATGCCGATGCAGTTAGTCTGGCTTGGAGTCCGCAAAAACAAAACCACGTTTGCCGCCCTCGAAAGCTTGAGTCACGACACATTACTAAAAGCTGAGCTTGGCCAGCAGTTCGATGATTTTCAGCTGCATCTTAAAAACCAGCAGCACGATCCACAGGACTTCTACTTTATGCCTGTGCATCCTTGGCAGTGGCGCGAAAAAATCGCCCGCGTCTTTGCCAGCGACATAGCCCGTGGCGATCTGGTTTACCTTGGTGAAGGCAGCGAACAATACCAAGTGCAGCAATCGATACGCACTTTCTTCAATCTTGCATCACCACAAAAGTGCTATGTCAAAACCGCGCTTTCCATCTTAAACATGGGCTTTATGCGCGGCCTATCGCCCCTTTACATGAGCTGCACACCGCAAATTAATGCGTGGGTGGCGAACTTGGTAGAGAGCGACCCTTACTTTACTCAGCAAGGGTTTGTGATCCTTAAAGAAATTGCCGCCATAGGTTACCACCACCATTATTACGAGCAGGCGCTCACCCAAGACAGCGCCTACAAAAAAATGCTCTCGGCCCTGTGGCGCGAAAGCCCACTGCCGCACATTGAGCCTAAGCAAAATCTGATGACCATGGCAGCCCTGCTGCATACGGATCATGAAGATAAAGCGCTGATTGCAGCCTTGATAACGGCCTCAGGCTTGCCAGCCAAAGACTGGTTGAGCCGTTACCTCAACCTGTATTTATCGCCCTTATTGCATGCGTTTTTTGCCTACGATCTGGTCTTTATGCCGCACGGGGAAAACCTGATCTTAGTGCTCGATGAATATGTGCCAGTCAAGATTTTAATGAAAGACATAGGCGAAGAAGTCGCGGTACTCAATGGCGCGAAGCCGCTACCTGAAGATGTAAAACGTCTGGCGGTAAGCCTTGAAGAAGAGATGAAGCTTAACTACATCTTACTGGATATTTTTGACTGTATTTTCCGCTATTTAGCACCGCTGCTCGATGAGCAAACCAGCGTCAGTGAAAGCCAATTCTGGGAGTTAGTGGCGGACAATATACGTGATTACCAAGCTCAGCATCCGCATTTGGCCGCCAAGTTTGCCCAATACGATCTGTTTAAGGACAACTTTGTACGCACCTGCCTTAATCGTATCCAATTGAATAACAACCAACAAATGATAGACCTCGCCGACAGGGAGAAAAACCTACGCTTCGCCGGCGGTATCGACAATCCCTTGGCGGCCTTTAGGCAAAGCCATGCCTTTAAGCGTCCCAAACTTGGCAGCGCTGAGCCGAAAACACGTTAACACGCAGCTCAGACCTGAAACTTTACGAAACGTTTGTGTGGGCTACTTATTGGCCCACTTTATTTAAACCCAACCTAAATGGAATTAAAGATCACCATTATGAAGACTTTTCCTCTCTCCAGCATCGCACTCGTCTGTCGGCAAGCCCTCGTTAACCCGAAGCTATTGCTGTGTTCAGCCATATTAGCCACGGTTCCCCATGCCACAGCTGACACTGTCGATGCGGATAGTAAGACTAAGAAACACCAGAAAGAAATTGAAGTCATCAATGTCATTGGCGCTAAGGATTTACACGACAATCGTTATAAAACCCAAGCGATGAACACGGCAACTGGGCTCGATTTATCCTATTTAGAAACGCCGCAATCGGTCACGTCTATCACCCGTCAAATGATGAACGATCAACAGCTTAATAGCGTGATTGATGCTATGACCAGTGTCGCTGGGATCAATGCCCGCCCTATGGATAACGACAGATACAGCATTAGTGCCCGCGGCATTGCCGTGACCAGCATTTTGTACGATGGCGTGCCAACCACCTACGACACTCGCTTCAACTATGGCGATAATCTCATCGACACCGCCATCTATGAACGAGTTGAAGTGGTACGCGGCGCGACGGGACTCATGACGGGAGCCGGTAATCCATCGGCGGCCATTAACCTTATCCGTAAGCGCCCAACTCAAGAGTTTATGGGCAGCACATCGGTAAGTGTGGGCTCATGGAATAATGTGCGCGGTATGGTCGATGTTTCCAGCGGCTTAAATGATTCGGGTTCTGTGCGCGGTCGCGTGGTGGCCGCCTATCAGGATAAAGATTCATTCCAAGACAGATATGAGCAGCAGCGCACCACCTTATACGGCATAGTCGAAACCGATATTGGCGATAGCACCTTGTTCACCCTAGGGGTTGATTACCAAGATGCCACACCGAGCGGCACTATGTCGGGCGGCTTACCACTATTTTACAGTGATGGCAGCCGCACTAACTATGATCGCGCCACTTCAACAGCGCCCGATTGGGGCTCGGCGCATACCCAAGGCCTCAACACCTTTGCCAGTCTAGAACACAGATTTGATAATGGCTGGAACCTAAAAGGGACTTACACTTATGGAGACAACTCGTTGAAGTTCGATGTGCTATGGGCCACGGGCTATCCCGATCCTGTAACCAATATCGGCGCAACTGCAGGCTCTATCGCCTATGTCGACGGCAGTCGCACCCAACACAATGTGGATTTGCGCGCCGAAGGACAATTCCAGCTCTTTGGTCAGGAACATCAATTGATGTTTGGCTGGAATGGCCAACGCCAAGAGTTCGCCAATCCCTACTATAATCCCACAGTAAAGGCGCCACCACTGGGAGATTTTCGCGATCCGAACTTCCAGTACCCTAAACCTCAATGGCAAGATACCTCAGACATTGGCTCATCTGGCGAAACCAAGCAGAGTGCCGCCTATGTGGCGACGCAGCTCAATCTCAGCGACGCTTTAGCAGTCCTCGTCGGATTACGCCTCAATGAGTGGGAAACCGACCAAGATAACTTTAAAAGCCTATACAATTTCAACATCAGCAACGAACTCACTACTTACTTCGGCCTCACATACGCTCTGACCGAGCAATATTCGCTTTATGCCAGCTATACCGACATTTTTGCGCCGCAAACTAAACAAAGAATCGATAAAAGCTATTTAGATCCGGTCAAAGGGAAAAACTACGAAGGTGGGATTAAGGCGAGCCTGTTCGATGAGGCTTTAGATATGTCGCTATCGGTGTTTGAGATCAGGCAAGACAATCTTGGAATCAGCACTGGCGATGTGATCCCTGGTACCACAACACAAGTGTATGAAGGCGTAAACGGTACAAAAACACAGGGATTCGAATTTGAGTCAACGGGTAAAATCACTGATGACTGGAATGTTTACTTAGGCTACACCCAGTTCACCACCGAAGATCCTAAGGGCAAACGCATCAATACCACATCACCACGTCAGCAGTTAAAACTCTTCACCACTTATACCTTTGGTGGTGATTGGCATAAATTGCAAATTGGTGCAGGGGTTAACTGGCAGAGCCGCGTCTACCAAGAGGCTGATAAACCGGTAGGCAATGGTATAGACAAGATTAGAGTCGAAGTCGAGCAAGGCTCCTATGCACTGGCAAGTTTGATGGCAAGTTACGCCTTCACCGAGCAACTTAAGCTCAGCGCCAACCTGCACAACGCCTTAGATAAAACCTATTACAGCCAAGTCGGTCAATACAGCCAGTTCCAATACGGTACACCACGCAGTGCCAGCTTAACCTTGGACTATCGCTTCTAAGTCAGACTTTTATTGAGATAGTTCGAAAACCCTTGTGAGCCTAAATCTTGGGCTCACAAGGTCCTCATCTATTGGACTTATCAATAATAGCGGGGCTTATCAATCACAGCGACAATCAAGCACAGCCATTAAGGAGTCATTATGGCAAGCCAACGGGGAGACACCAGACTGCAACTATTACGCGAGATCTCGCCAAGCCACGACGATCTTAATCACACCATTTTGACACTCAATCAGCTGTTACATGAGCGGGCGCCCTTCTATGGCGAGCACCTTAGCGCAACGACCTCACCCACGGGACTCAGTTTCGATGAATGGAGCAGCACTGATACTTATCAAACACTGCTCGCGCGTTTTGCCATCGCACATCCTAGCGCCGAAACTCAGACCGAAACTCAGATTCAAACCGAGACTGAACTCGAGACAGATAAAACAGCTGCAAACAGCCGAACGCCTGCTTTCGCCAGTAAAAGCGCTTTGGTCAGTAAAAACGCTGCGGCCAATCGAAAAGACACTCGTAAAGCGCTGCATTCACTTTGGGGCCAATGGTATTTCGGCCTCTTAGTCCCGCCTATGATGGAATGGATTTTCAATGCCCCACAAACTGACTTAGAATCCATCCACTGGCAGCCACAGTCCATTTTTATGCAGGTACACCCCAGTGGCCGAGTGGTCAAATTTGAATGTAACATCGCAAAACACCAGCCAAATACCGCTTTGACCTTTAAAAAATACCACGGCATCGAGCCACTTTCCCAAACCAACACTAAGCCAAGTTTCAAGATAGACATTGAGGTACACTCGCCATTAACCTTATATAAGCCGCCAGTTGATAAAGAACTCGCCCTACAAGGCCTTATCTTAAACTTACTGCAGCCGAGTGTGGAGCGCCTGCTCACTCTGAGCCCCGTGCCCGTTAAATTATATTGGAGTCATTTAGGCTATCTAATCCACTGGTATCTTGGGGAGCTGGGACTCACTGAGCAGCACAGCCAGCAATTGAAACAAGCCCTGTTTCGCCGCACGACCTTTTTAGATGGCAGCACCAATCCGCTGTATAACAGCATTAACTTACTTATCGAACCTGAGCAAAGCAGTGCAGATTCGAGCAAAGACTCAAGCGTAAAAAAGAGCGCAACATTGAGCTCAAAACCGAGCCCAAAAATCCACTGTATTCGCCGTACTTGCTGCTTAAGGTATCAACTCGCCAACACTGGCCAATGCCACGATTGCCCGCTGTTAAGTCGTGCAAAGGTTAACGTCAACGCCGCCAAGCCAACGTGAGGCGAGCTTATAAGATTAAATCGGTTTAACGGGCAAGATCGCAATCCTAGGCCCATGATGCTTTTGCCCTTATGTTGCACATGCTACACTCAAGCCCATGTCTCTTTAACACGATTAATTATGAAACAACTGCTTGATTTCCTGCCCCTCGTCATCTTTTTTGCTGTCTATAAATTTTTCGATATTTATATCGCCAGCGGCGCATTGATCGCAGCTACCGCGCTTCAATTGATCGTGACCTATGCGCTATATAAGAAACTTGAAAAGATGCACTTGATTACCTTTGCTATGGTGACAGTGTTTGGCACACTCACTTTAGTGTTCCACGATGATTCTTTTATTAAGTGGAAAGTGACCATCATCTACAGCTTGTTTGCCATCGCCTTAGGTGTCAGCCAATTGCTCAATAAATCGATATTAAAGTCGATGTTAGGCAAAGAAATGCAAGTAGAAGACAAGATTTGGGCTCGCGTAACTTGGTATTGGGTCTTCTTCTTCGCCAGCTGTGGCCTAGTCAATATCTATGTCGCCTTTAGTTTGCCATTAGAAACTTGGGTCAATTTTAAAGTGTTTGGTTTAACCGCTTTAACCTTAATTAATACTGTCCTGACCGTATTTTATCTTTATAAACACCTTCCCGAAGATCAACGCAAGGAACTCAAATAATGTGGTATATGATTTCAGCTCAAGATTTTGAGAACAGTTTAGAAAAACGTTTAGCCGCTCGCCCTGCCCATTTAGCTCGGCTGCAAGCCCTCGCCGATGAAGGTCGTTTACTGATCGCTGGCCCACATCCAGCCATTGACAGCGAAAACCCAGGTGATGCTGGCTTTAGTGGTTCACTGGTTGTCGCCGATTTTGAATCCTTAGTGGCAGCAAAACACTGGGCCGATGCCGATCCTTATATCGAAGCGGGCGTGTATAAAAGCGTGGTCGTTAAACCTTTCAAACGAGTCCTGCCCTAATGAAAATAGTGTCCTTTAACATCAATGGTCTGCGCGCGCGCTTGCATCAATTACAAGCCTTGATCGACAGCCACCAGCCCGACATTATCGGCCTGCAAGAAACCAAAGTACACGACGAAGCGTTTCCATTAGCCGAAGTCGAAGCCATGGGGTACCAAGTGCATTACCACGGCGGCAAGGCCCACTATGGCGTTGCTATGTTGTCTAAAGTCGCGCCAGAAAAGCTGCAAAAAGGTTTTCCAACCGATGACGAAGATGCCCAGCGCCGCATGATTATCGGCACTTTTGCCCAAGCGAATGGTCGTCCGTTAACCGTATTCAACGGCTATTTCCCCCAGGGCGAAAGCATAGACCACCCAACAAAATATCCTGCTAAACGTAAGTTTTATCAGGACTTAATGCACTACTTGCAGACAAACCACAGCAACGATGAAGATATCGCCATCATAGGTGATATCAATATTTCGCCGACCGATTTAGATATAGGTATTGGTGAAGTCAATCGTAAGCGATGGCTGAAAACGGGTAAATGTAGCTTCCAACCGGAAGAGCGTGAGTGGTTAAAAACCTTGCAAGACTGGGGTTTAGTCGACACTTTCCGTCAATTACACCCAGAGCGCATCGAACGTTATTCTTGGTTCGATTACCGCAGCAAAGGTTTCGATGACAACCGCGGCCTGCGTATTGATGTGATTTTAGCAACACCTTCACTGGCAGCACGTTTAGTCGAATCCGATGTCGATTACGATCTTCGCGGCATAGATAAACCCTCAGACCACGCGCCCATTTGGAGCACGTTCAAAGAGGCCTAATCCGCAGGGTTAACCATCTCATAGACATAAAAACATCGGCATATGCCGATGTTTTTGTTTGAGAGTGACTTAAGCAGAATGAGATTGGCACAAGTAAGTTAAAAATGAACAGCATACATCGCAGAAAAGTTGTGAGCTTAGCTTCAGCCACAGATTAATCGTGAGCCATGGCATTCACTCATCGACGCGGTGAATAGAAATCTAGGGTTTCTGAGCTTATGAACGAGAGCCATGGTCGTTCTCATGCATCCCTGCATTGCACGACATTCAGGCGTCCTGCCTATCAGATGGCGAACTGGCAGTTAAACAGGGACGTTGTTCAAGTCCATCGGTGGATGCAGGGCCGCCCCATCTGATGTGAAAGGATTCACAAATGCCGCGATGGCATGGACGCCAAAGAGCGGCCATGGGGCAGACGGTCGTCTCGCAAATCACCATGGTTCACCTGTTTAGCATCGGCGAAGCCTGTTTGTTTTGAAGAAATACGTAGCAAGCTTTTGGACAATTCCGAGTTAGACCCTTAGCCCAAATTAGTAAGTTTCAAATTAAAATTTCTATGGGCAAACGCCCGGCTCACTGAGCAAATTTTTGATGGCGGCTTTTTGCCACGCAAAAAAGTGACAGCGGAATGGAGCCGCTTGTTAAGCCTTTATTGCAACAACGAACGTAATAATGGTGCACGATAATCATTGTCTTTCTCGTTGAACTCTAGCTCTTTTGCAACAGTATCAATGTTTATAAAAACCTCAGAGTAAAGATCTTCCTCACCGTCGGGATTAAAAAAGAACTTCATTTTGCATGGCAATTCATCAATCTTTTCGGGATTACAGGCAAGCCCAACAACTTGGGCATATACCTTTTCCGGAACAGATACATCGTTTACAGTTGCGCCGTATAAAGTAGCCAGTGACTTTATAAAATTTTCAGATTCAGAACCAGTGCTTCTGAAGAATGCCTCCCCCCAATAGAAGGCATCGTCAATGCCTTCCACCGCTTTCGGGTTCCAAGAGGGCAAAAGCTCTATTGCAAACCCAACCTTATAGCCCTTCAGGTTGCCTTTTACGACAACCTGATATGAGCCAGATTCGAGTTTTTTTGAATTTGAGATCGTAAAGGTAAGATCAACAAAACCATCTTCCTCACCCACAATTACTTCTGGATAGTCTTTAGCGGAAGAGAAAACACTCCAAATCATTATTAGAATTCCTAAAAGATATTTCATGTGTACGCCTAGAGGCTTAACTATCGCCTAAACGGCGAGCAACTTGTTGCGAGTCCAGCGGCCGAAGGCCGCATTGTTTAACGCGCTTGTTATGGCTGCAGGTTAAAACGGTGCACATGTTGTCCCTTGATGGTAAATCATTTGCCATTGAGCGTTATTGTTCTGTCGCCAGACTGAACATCTATGCGAATAAATTGGCGATGGATGATCAATTTTTGACATCTTCGCTTTGTATAACAACTGAGCACAATCCGGGCCAAACATACGTAACTCGTAATTACTTGCGGTTATTTCAGGCGCAACCTCAGTTGGTAAACGCTCCAATACATTTGCCTTCCCAAATCGCAACCCGGAAGCACCAATTTCAATAAAATCATCAGAAATTAGCTGAGCGAGTTCATTTGAAGAATTTCGAACATCAGGCTGGAAAAGACGCTCCTCCAACTCAATTAATATTCTCTCCAAATCCTCCATGGAACCTCCAAAATTCCCTAACGCCCAAATTTAGCGCGGAAAGCCGCGCAGCGGGTTGACGTCGCAGCCAGCGCTTTTTGCTGGCGATAATATTTGTTTGTTAGGAGACATTACCAGAATGCCTCCAATTGCTTAACCAAAAGTGGCGCGGGAATATCGATACCTGTTAGTTTTTTGCCACTGAGATTGACACCTACGACCTTCGTTTCAGGTGGAAGGATTGGCAAAAAGTGCTCCTTGAATTGCCCCCAAACCACACTTCTCGGTTCAACCTTACCAAGCAATTCTGGATTGAGTTTCTTTAAGCGCTCTATCCGAGATTTAGAAGACCAGACAGGGAAAGAGACCTTCTTATCCTTCAAATCGAATTCCAGCAGTATTTCACCAGGCAGAACTCCGAACCAGACAACTTTGGTTTCAGCAACTTCCTCATAAAACTTATTAGCTTGTGGTACTCCGGATGACATCCTTTGTCTCCTAACGTCTTACTACTTATGCGCTACGCTTTTATCACGTTAGACCAGTGAAAACGCGTACAGTTAACTATTTGTATGCAAAGAACTTATCAGCTTTTAATCAAATACACCATCCGGAAAAACGCGCATGCGCGTTTTCCAAACATATTAACTAATTTTGGGAAAGCTTATACGGATGATTTTTAAGGGTTTTATAAATTTTAGGCTATATAAACGCGCAAACTAATGAGTTTAAAAACACTCAACATCATCTAAATTTAAATACGACTGTATACCCATATATTGTTAGTCGCTTTACGGTAGGGCCAAACATTTGGTAAATAGATGAGATTTTGCAGGGCAATTCATTCGTCAGTTTTCAATTCACTAAATGAATGCTAGCCAGCTTAGGGGCAATATTTTTTTAGCTAAACGAACAGCAGAAGTGTTAGTTAAGATTGGCATTGTTGCAACTGTGACCGACTAAAACAGGATGTTTTAGTAGAGCCCTCAGGGATACTTCTTGTTGAATAAAGGGATGGCGAGTCACAGGGGAAACAATGACAATTCATGCTGCAAACTGACAACAAAGTTAACTTGCTTTGGGGAAATAGTGACAATTAATGCTAAGCAACTCAGTTATCTGCTTTGAGATATTTCGATAATGAAATGGCGGAAATCTACGATTTCCGCCATTGTCGGATGATACGTTACGACTTAACATGAGACTCAGTATCGGGCGTTATTACTCAACAACCCATGCCGACGACTCACATTAAAGGTGACACATTAGCTCGTGCGGTACTGCTTTAAAATGCCATCTAACTCGACCGAGGCATGGTGCAGATCATTGGCTAAGGTCACACTGCGCTGGGCCGTTTGTTTGATGGTTTCCGACTGATGGCGGATTTCATTCAATTGTCCGGCAATGTCGCGCGCGGCGACACTCTGCTCTTCCGCCGAGGCGGCAATTTGGCTGCTCATATCAAATACCGCATTCACCGATTGCGCCATACCTTGAACATCGTCACCGACGGCGATGATCGCGCTGCGGCCTTCATCGGCCTGATCGACTATCTCCATGGTAATGCTAGATAAACGACTCGTGCCAGACTGTAAGCCTTCAATCATAGACTGAATTTCTACCGTGGCCTGTTGAGTTCGACCCGCTAAGGTACGCACTTCATCGGCGACTACGGCAAAACCACGCCCCTGCTCACCGGCACGCGCCGCTTCAATGGCCGCATTTAGGGCTAACAAGTTGGTTTGCTGCGAAATACTGTTAATCGTCGTAACCACGGCATCGATACTCGCCGCATCCTTAGACAATTGTTCCACCGATGAAAACGCTGCGCCAATCTTAGTTGAAAGTAAGCCAATACTTTCAACTGTCTGGCTAATGCGCCCACGACTGGTCGACATTTGGGTTGAGTTTTCTTTGGTCTGCAGCGAAGTGTTGCTCGCGTTGATAGAAACTTCTTCAATCGCTGAAGTCATTTGCGCCATCGCCACGGCAACGGAATCGAGGAATTGATGTTGGAAACCAATCAGCTCATCACTGGTGGCCGCCTGTTGATTAAATTCATCGGATGCTAATGACAAGGTTTGTGCATTTTTACCAATGGCCGACACCATTTCACTCATGTTATCGGCGCAGCGGTCAATTTCGCGGGCAATCAAACTGAAATCGTCAGTGCCAAAGAAGTTTAATCTAAAGCTCAAATCACCATCAGCTAAGCGTTTGATGGCTAAGTACATGTCCCACAAGCCACCGCCGAGTGAGGTCGAAATCCAGTAACTCAGTTGGAATAAGGGCAACAAGCCCACTAATGCTAACCAGAACATAAAGTTAGCATCGCTGCGCGCATCGACTTCCCACTGATGAACATTCTGCGTCAGTTGTAAGGCTTGCATGCCTGACACGCTGGCGCTGGCCGTCACTTTATCCCCTTGACGCTGCGCTTCACTTTGCCTTGAGGTCACAGTTAAACCGTATTGACTGGCAAATTGTGACAGAGCATCAGCCTCTAGCTTTTGCGCCGTGGCAACTTGCGCTAAGGTATCGACGCTCGCTTGAACGCGGGCAATAGAAGCTTGCTCGACGTTTCGGTGCGCATGTTGATAGTTGACGAGCGCCACGGCGGCCGTGATCAACGCCACCATAGAGCACACTACCCAAAACTTTCCGTTGAGACTGAACTTGATCAATATGGCATCAATGGTGCGAAACTGGATTTGTTTCATCTTGATAATTCCTAAGAACAAAATGCTATTTGGCACTAAATCAGCATTATAGCCCAGATCGCTAAGACAGTTGTGTCAGTCATAAGATCTGAGCAGGTATTATGCTAATCCGCGCTAGCCACTTGACTACGCGTGGCGGCAGACCACTTTTGTGTCAAGCTAACCAACTGCCCCGTTAACAGGCTCATGCTAAAACCTAATAAGCCACCAATGATCAACGACGGCACGACATTGGCCACATCACCCGCCATGGCAAAGGTAGTGCAACAGCCAATAAATGCGCCGGGAATAAAGCTAAGCTTTTGATAACTTGCCTGTAAACACATAGCCGATGTGGCTATGCCGGTAAAAATATACCCAAATACGGGCGACACAAAAAAACTGCTGCCAGAGATAATGAGCCACGCCCAAAATACACCGGACAGATTCGTGCACCACGCCATCATCACGCCTTGAAAACCAGCCTTAGGCTGAGCAAAAAAAGTGCTGCAACCTAAAAAGCCAATCCAAGTGACCAGATGAAAGGCATCTGCGACACCACACCAAATAGCCGCCAATAGGCCGGCTGAAATAGCGACTTGCCAACGATTTTCCATGGATGACCCCTTTATAATTCTATTCACGGAAGTTTATCTGTTAGTTAAATTACCTCTATTCTGGTAACAAAAACCTGATCTATTGCTAATTTTCGGCATTAATGCCCGTAAAATCGCTAACAAGCAAATTTTTTGTGGTAAAAAAACGAAAAAAGCGCTTGTTAGGCGCTTTTTTGTTCAAACAGCATTCAGTTAACCCTCTTGCCGTCACTTACACTCGCAATAATTTACTCACGGGAAGGTCGCGGATCCTCTGCCCCGTCGCCGCAAAAATCGCATTGGTTAAACTCGGCGCCACGGGCGGTACACCCGGCTCACCAACGCCTGCTGGCGCTGCATCGGACTCGATAATGACTACCTCAATATCGGGTGTTTGGGGAAGCCGCAGCAAGGGATAATCGTGGAAATTCGATTGCTGCACTTTGCCCTCTTTGTAAGTGATTTCACCCATCAAGGCTAAACTCAGGCCAAACACAATTGCGCCTTCAGTCTGCGCTTTTACCCTATCGGGGTTAACGATCGTGCCCGCGTCAATAGCAGCGATGGCATTCAGCACTTTAAGCTGTTTATCCTCGCTCACCTCCACCAGCATGGCCACGGCGACATAACTGACAAAACTACGATGCACGGCAAAACCCCAGCCCTGATTTTTACCTGCCTTGGGCGCCATAGCTTGGGCTTTTTCGACCGCGTCAATTACCCCAAAATAGCGGCTCACGTCCACGGGATGACGATCAAGATCTTCGCCATAGTTGCCATATTTAAACTGTTGGTCGGTAAAGGTCTCACGCCTTGCTTCACCTAACAGGCTACGCCACATTGCAGGGCAAGAAACCTGAGAACGATGAGCCATTTCATCGACAAAACTGCCGACACTAAAACCGTGCTGAATGTTACACACAGAGCGCATCCAACCAATGCGGCTATGCGCCTGCGCTTTTACCGCTTCGTATCTTAAATTCGGCAAAGCAAAGGGCACATCTACAAAGCCTAAATCCAACTCACCGCCAGAGGGATATTCCACCCCTTCGGCAAAGGTTGAACTGATCGATGGGAATCCCGTACGGGCTAAAAGCGCGGTCGGTTTATTGTTAGCATCGAACAACGCCTGATAGGACTGGGCGCTGATAGCATGGTAGTAACCGTTTTGGATCTCATCCTCGCGGCTCCAACTCACTTTAATTGGACGCTTGAATTGCTTCGATAACAGCGCGGCTTCAACGCTAAAATCAGGTTTAGATTTACGCCCAAAACCACCACCCAATAGGGTAACATTCACTTTAATCGTATCTTCTTCCATACCCAGCGCAGCGGCCACATTTTGCTGTGTGCTTTGCGGCGTTTGGGTCGATGCCCAGATTTCACAGCCCTTTTCAGTCACATGGGCGGTGGCAACGGGCGGCTCGATAGAAGAATGAATTAAATAAGGTACGGTATAAACCGCCTTTAACGTATTCGCCTCGGGCCAGTTTTTGATTTCATCACCAGCTTGGCGCACAACGTTACCGCTTTGCTGTACCCGCTCGACAAGCTCCTTTAAATAAAGACTTGAATCATGCTGACTGTTGTCGGCCTGAGTCCAAGTGACTTTTAAGGCTTTGCGGCCTTCGAGGGCACTCCAAGTGTTTGTGGCGATAACAGCAACGCCGCCCAAAGCCTGAAACGCGGGTGCGCCCTTAGCGGCGGGCAAACGATACACACCCACTACCCCGGCCACTTTACGCGCCGCGGTATCGTCCAAGCTTGCCACATCGCTCCCAAGCACAGGCGGACGCATAATGCTGGCGTAGAGCATGCCATCGAGTTTGATATCGTAACCATAAATCGCGCTGCCGCTTAACATGGCGTCCATATCAACAATTTGGCGTGATGCGCCAATCTGCTTGAAATCTTTAACCTCTTTAAAGGTTAACGACTCAACAGCGGGGACGGGCTGCTTTGATGCGGCTAACGCTAACTCGCCGAACTTGGCCGAGCGGCCAGATTTCGCATGCAACACTTTATGGTCGGCGGTATGCACCTCGCTCACGGGGACTTTCCAGCGCGCAGCGGCGGCTTGCTCTAGCATGGTTCTTGCCATTGCCCCCATCTGACGCATACGGTCGTAATTTTCGCGAATACTGCGGCTACCGTCAGTGTTTTGGCTGGCATAACGTTTATCGGCTAAGCCTTGAATGGGGACGATTTTATCCCAATCCGCTTCTAACTCTTCGGCTAAGACTTGCAGAATACCGGTTCTGATCCCTTGTCCCATCTCGGAGCGATGGCAAGTGAGGTACACTTTATCGTCTTCACCAATGGCAATAAACAGATTCAGCCGCGCTTCTTTATCCTGCGCCAGCGCCATGGGGCTCCAAGTTAATCCACTCGCCCCTAATGCTAATCCGCCACCCACTGCGCCAAACAGTTTTAACACATCGCGGCGGCTGATATTTTCTACGGCAGTAAAAGTACTCATATTAGCCCTCCTGTTTGGCATAGTTTTGCAGTGCCGCTTTAATCCGCGGGTATGTACCGCAGCGGCAGATATTGCCCGACATAGCCGAGTTGATTTGTTCTTCAGAAGGTTTCGGATGCTGCGCCACTAACGCCGCAGCCGACATCAGTTGTCCCGCCTGACAATAGCCGCACTGGGGCACGTTATGTTCGGCCCATGCATTTTTAAGCTTTTGATTATCAAGGCCTTCAATTGTTGTTAGTTGTTTTCCCTGTGCCTGCCCCAAACTGGTTAAACAGGCGCGTACGGGTTGGCCGTCTAAATGCACAGTGCAAGCACCGCATAGCCCTGCACCGCAGCCATATTTAGTGCCCGTGAGCCCTAAAATATCCCGTAGTGCCCACAGGATGGGCATTTTAGGATCGGCATCTAAGGTAAATGACTTACCGTTGATGGAAAGCGTTTGGGTAGAAAATGTCTGGGTGGAAGCGGCGGTATTCGCTTCCTTGCCGACGGCTTTGGTTGATAAAACTTCTGCCATAACTCACTCCTTAAGTGCCAACCACGACGCAAGATCGGCTTGGGTATCAATATCAATTGCGGCGCTGGGTAGTGTTATAGCGACTAACGCTCCCTGCTGTGCTTGTTGTTTTAAAATAGATTTAGCCCCGCGATCACCACTCAAGTGAGTGAACAAAGGCAATGTAGAGGCATTAAAAATAGCAGGTACGCCTAAATCATCCAAATAATGGGCGGCAACCTCTTTACCGGTTTTATGCCACATAAGAATAAGCTGTCGATAATCCTCGACGCTCAGAGCCACTTGATCAGCGAGCGTTAGCAGCATGGCATCAAAGCCCTGTTCCTTAACATAACTTGCCGCCAAACTCACAGAGGAGGCAAGGCCCGTTTGCCACTGTGGATTAACTAAAATATCAAAGGGTTGGCGGGAATGAAGCTCGGCTAATAATGGTTGCAGTATAGGCTGATGAGCACCGAGTATGATTAATAAAGACGCATGTTGAAGCGAAGGAGTTTCTTGGCGCTCCAAATCTAAATCTTGGCAATAAAGTTGTTGTAAACGTTCAACATGGGTGCTGATGATGGCTTGTTCGCTGATCCCAGTCGCGCTAAGCGATGGTATAAGTTGCGCTAACTTGACCCCCTCAAAGCGCTTACTCTCGCCGGCCGCAAGTACCACAATCAGCAGACGCTTGGATGAGCATGGCGCTTGCTCTGCTAACGTTTGCTCTGTGGATGTTAGCGCAGCAGACTTTTGCGCGGGCGACAATGTCATCAACGCATTATCTCATCGAGATGTTTTAAGGTCGCGCCATGGAGCACGCCGTGGCACTGGGCCAAAATACTTAAGGCCACTGCGCCCGGTAACTCGCCGCCAAGGGCAAGCCCTGCGGGAGCAGAAAACACTCCAGAAAAAGATTCAGTGCTCAGCCCAGCCATCCCCAGCACTTTATCCCGTCTGTGAGCAGGGCCAAGTAAGGCAACATAGGCGAGTGGATGGGCTTGAATAACCTTCAATGCCGCAGCATCTAAGCCCAAGTTATGGTTCATCACTACGGCACAATCCAATTGAGCGATATGATTCGCGGTTAATTCCCCTGCGGCAAGTTTCACTACATGGGCATGGGGGAAATCCGCCGCTCTGGCATAGGCGGTACGACCATCAAAAACCGTCACTTGCCAGCCTAAGGTATCAGCCATGGCGGCAATAGGCTTAGCGTCGATGCCTCCGCCAAAAATCCCAAGATGGAATCTCGGTCTCAGCGGAATAATCAGCGATTCTCCCGCCTCTTGGGTGAAGACGCCTGTGCGGACAAAATCGCTGGCGGGGAACGGTGTCAACGCTTCGGGGTAGAAAGCGGCTTGATATTGGCGCGCATCCGTCCCCGCTTTGACTAATGGCAGTTGATAAAAACCCGACCGACCGTGGCGAAATGCCTGTACTAGCTCAACCAAACCAAGATCATGATTCTCTTTTAAAAGTGGGATCAACATGATATCCACTATGCCGCCACAGCCGAGTCGATAACTGGCATCGGACTCATCGCTTGCATCATAGGTCACGCACGTGACTTGCTTTGTCTGCATGGCCTTTTGGGCATGGCGGCGGAGATCGGCTTCTAAGCAGCCACCACTTAACATCCCCACGCCTTGACCGAACTCATGAAACAACATCATGGCGCCGGGTTTGCGATAGGCCGAGCCTTGAATTTGGGTGATCACCGCAAGCACCCAAGCGTCATCCGCCAGCGGTAACCAATGCTCTAGTAAATCTTCGATTTGGTGATCCATCCGCAAGGACTCCATTGGGTTAGGGATATTTGAAAAGACTTAATGCACTTTTTACTGTCGACACTATCGAAACAAATAACCGTCGAAACTACAAACTGTCAAAACTAAAAAATCGCCGGTTAAGATCGCTGATGAATATCACAGCTATCGACGTCTATTTTGGTATCAAGGTTTGATGCGAGTTTCATTTGTCGATAAAAAAGCATCGCCAAACGCTCGGTATTAAACACTTGGGCAACCAAGTTAGCAAAGGCGTGTACGTATTGAAAGGAGTAATAGATGTCAAAAAGTGTCGAAGCAGAAAATATGTTCAGGAGAGGATTCGAAGAGGAAGGATTGACGTCCATGTCTTGAGTGGCGTTCGTTCGTAAATCAACCACATCTCATCTAAAACTGATATTCCCCCGCCTTAGTGCGCAGTATCTGGGATTGATTATCTAGGCTAATAGAGGTCGATTCTATCTGCTCGATAATCTGTGATACTTCACGGGAATTATCGCGGATCACCATCATACTCGAAGCGATTTCTTTAGAAACCAAAGACTGTTCCTCAGTTGAAGCGGCAACCTGAGTATTGATCCCATGAATCGCTTCCGTACTGTGACGAATATCCTCAAATACAGCCACGATACGTTGCAGCTCTACTCCCGCCTTTTGCATAAGCGTCGCGGCTTGAGTCACAGATGTGCCCACTTGATTTGTACGACTCTGAAGGCTTGCGACAATATCATCGATTTCTTTAGTGGAATCTTGGGTTCGCTGGGCTAATGATCTAACCTCATCGGCCACCACAGCGAAACCTCGCCCTTGCTCACCGGCCCGTGCGGCTTCAATCGCGGCGTTCAGTGCCAGCAAATTCGTCTGCTCTGCAATCGCCTTAATCACACTTAACACATTACTGACTTGGGTGCTTTCGTTCACTAGATGCGACATAGAATCTTGAGTGTTGGTAAACTCAGTTTCTAAAACCGACATGGCTTTCAACGCTTCCGATACCGTCTGTTTACCTACAGTGACATGCGCTTCATTTTCGGCGGCGCGACTTTCAGCGTTTGACGTACTCTCACTTACATGCACCAACGTCGTGGTCATTTCTTCCATCGCACTGGCACTGGCATCCAGTTCTCTGGCCACTCGATTGGAGCTTTCACGCGAAACTTGAATGGATGCTTTAGTTTGCTTAGCTAAATCAGCCACCTCTTTAGCAATGCCATCCGTTGTCGATAAGGAACTGGCAAGGGAAGAGATAAACAAGTTGATTTGATTAACGATTTCGCCAATCTCTCCCTCGGTGGTAACAGAAATCCGCCGCGCAAGATTTTTAGTACGCTGGATATCAAGCAGCTCACGACAGGTCTGCACTAAGGGCGTTACAATCCGACTCTTAACGATAATGAATCCACCAACGGCCGCTAAAATCACGATGAATAACACGAACTGTGACCAGTTTAATGCCGCATGCAATGACTCGAGTCGGTTATTCACCTCAGCATCGGTACGTTTATCCAATGCTGTAAAAAACTCATCAATCGGCTGCATGATCTTAGCTTTTTCTCTGTGGTATTGGTCGCTATGTAATAACTCCCTCGCCATGGTTAAGTTAGGCTCACCTTTGATCGTGTAGGTTTGGGTGTTGGGGTCCATAAAAATACCTTTAACGGCATTCATGGCTTTCACTTCGAGGGCGACTAACGCATCTGAGTTTTGCTGAGCTTGTTCAAGATAATGAAATTCTTCATCGGAAAAACCGAGGGACTGCATTTGTGCTTTAATTGCAACTCTCGCACCGTCTGGCTTAGGTTTATCGCCATAACTCAGCACTAAATCCCAATAAATCTGATGGTACTTTTCGGGCCTGGATTTCTCACCATTACGGATAGCTAAAATATCCATATACATTTTTTCGTATTTTTCATCGCCTGTGACGGCGTAGGTACGGGCGAGACGTGTTAAGTCATCGGAACCTTGCCTTAATTCATCGGCAAGTTGATAGGACTGATATCGGATGCTGGCGGCATCATTAAAGAGATCGATTTTAGACTTCACATTGAAGCTCAGTGCTGCAGAAATCACGGCACTCGCGACTATGGTCGAAAATACCACACTCATCATGGTTTTTGTTTTCATACTTACCCCAATAGACGGAAGAACTGCTTTAAGTCTAGAAGGAAAATCAGAAAACATCGGTAAAAGTGGGACAATCAATGGAAATAATCATTTGATTTGCGAGTGATTATCGCTCACAAATCAAACAGTTCTTAATGACGTGACACTTAGAGTAAAAGTTGGTCCGCGACAAAGGGATTATGCTCGCGCTCTTCACCAAAGGTCGATATAGGACCATGCCCCGGAATAAATTCGACGTCGACGCCTAAGGCCCACAGTTTTTCGGTGATCGAGTGAATTAAATCCTGATGATTTGATTGAGGAAAATCGGTGCGACCGATTGAACTTCTAAACAAAATATCCCCCACCCACGCTAACTTAGATTGGGCAGAGAAAAGGGCAATGTGTCCCGGCGTATGCCCAGGGCAATGCAGCACAGACAAGCTTTGCTCACCCACTTGCACGTTATCGCCGTCCTGCAGGTATTGATCCGGTTCAAAGGCATCGCAATGGGGAAAACCGAAGTTTTGGCTTTGCTTAGGTAAGTTTTCAATCCAGAATTTATCGGCGATATGCGGGCCAATAATCGGCACATTGGCGGCTTGCGCTAAGGCTTTTGCCCCACCGACATGATCGATATGCCCATGGGTAAGAATAATTTTGTCGAGGACGAGTCCAAGTTTCGTCACTTCGTTTTGGATCCTGTCAATGTTTCCACCAGGATCCACGACCGCAGCTCGCTTGGTTTTTTCACACCAGATCAAGCTGCAATTTTGCTGAAAAGGTGTCACTGGAATAATCTGATACTTCATAGCTTCAATCTCGTGTTATCCATAAGCGATAGATTACGCTAAGAAACTCATCATGGCTCAAATTTAAAATGGAAAAATTGATCTTCACCAAAAGCTAATCAAATAATCCTAGCCTGCTGCATAAACTATTTGGTCTATACCCAAGGTAGTTGAAGATACGAGTTTCAACTAGCCTAGGTTGCTGCATCTTCAGGTTATTTGGGTATACAATCTGCCAATCACAATAACATGATCCTCTGCCATTAAGGTTGTTTGATGAAACCCGATATTATTCTCGCCGGAGTGCTGGCGAAGAAACATACTTTTACCTTGCCCCTCAACTATCAAAATCCGATTGCAGAGCAAATCCAAGTGTTTGCCAGAGAACTCTGTAGCCCAGAAAACAAAGATAAAAAGCTACCTTATATCGTGTTTTTCCAAGGCGGCCCCGGATTTGCGGCCATGCGCCCCGCCAGCAACAGCGGCTGGATCCGCCGCGCATTAAAAGAATATCGGGTGTTATTACTCGATCAACGCGGCACAGGCTTATCAACACCAATTAATTATCAAAGCCTGCAACACTTAGAGCCCGCAGCTCAAGCTGAGTATCTGAGCCATTTCAGGGCTGACAATATCATTCGTGATGCAGAGACGATTCGCGCCCAACTTTGCCCCGCCGATAAATGGGCGATTCTTGGCCAAAGTTTCGGGGGATTTTGCGTATTACATTATTTAAGCGCCGCCCCTCAAGGTGTCAGCGAAGCCTATATTACAGGTGGCATACCGTCATTAACCCGCAGCGCTGATGACGTCTACCTTGCAACTTATCAACGCGTGCTGGCGAAGAATAAACAATTTTTCCAACGCTTCCACGATGCCCAACATTTAGTCACTCGCTTAGCAAAACATTTGCTTGAAAATGAAGTGTATTTAGCAACGGGAGAACGCCTCACGGTTGAAATGTTGCAGCTGCTGGGTATTAATATAGGAATGGAGCAAGGGCCTGAATCGGTTTACTATTTACTTGAACAAGCCTTAATCAACACGGCTTCTGGGACAGTCGTGAACCCGTTATTTTTAAATCATTTCGGTCAAATGCTCGACTACAACACTAACCCGATATTTGCCCTGCTGCATGAGGCGATCTACTGCCAGCACTCAGCTTCACAGTGGGCGGCGCACAGAGTGAGACAACAATTCCCCGCCTTTAACTATCAGCAAGGTAAGCCGTTTTTATTCACTGGCGAGATGATTTACCCTTGGATGTTTGACCAATTCAGTCACTTAGTACCGCTTAAAGCCGCGGCAGAAATCCTAGCCTATAAATCAGACTGGCCTGCACTGTATAGTCTTGAACAACTGGCGCAAAACCGCGTCCCCGTTGCCGCAGCCATTTACAGTGAAGATATGTTTGTCGAGATGCAATACAGCCTAGAAACCGCGCAACAGGTCGGCAGGCTAAAGTATTGGCTAACGTCAGAATATGAACACAACGGCATTCGCATGGATGGTGAGCACATACTGGATAAGCTCATCAGCTTAAACCGAGGCGACACCTTAAGATAAAAGTTAATTTTAAGGGCTAATTAAGTTAACGCTGACATTATAAACCTGCTCCTCATCTATTGAGTGATTTTGGCAAGTTTCAACGACCTATTTCCGTATGAGTAAACCGTTTTGGTTTACTCTTTTTTTTTGCAAAAAAATGCACTCACCTTAGGCGAGTGCATTGACCAAAATAGTCAAATAGACAGGGAAGTAACGTGTAACAGTCTTAGAACTATCGCTTCATCTTCGGGTAAGTAAATTCATGGCATTGATTGCAATAAACTTTACTTTCTTTATGCTCCTGATGACAGTAAGTACAAGGTAAATCAGTACCATAATGTAAACTATCATGCGGATTGGGCTCGACCGAATGTCCGGCGCCTTCAGGTCGCTTAGTCAGCTTAGCCACATCCTGAGGAGAGCCATGACAGTTAGCGCAGACTGCTGCATCAGGTATGCTCTTACGCTTTAAATCACCATGACAGGTAGTACAGTCGGCCTGACTATTCTCACTTATCATCACATCCTTATGATAATCCTTAATATTCATCGCATTTGTTGTTATTGGCAGCATGAACATGCAACCAAGTAAAAGTGTATATAAGGGTTTTAACATCAGACTCTTCCTATGGCGGGGCAAACTGCCCCGCATAACATATTAATAATTAGCGATAAATTCAGTTGAGGCTTGGATATCAGGCGTGAATGGACGATCTTTTACTACAAATGGCACTTTTTCACGATATGCCTTGTACATGGCTTCGGTAGCTTTACCTAAATGAAGATCTGGATTGGACAACTTGCGTAGATCAATCGCTTGACTTGAATGCAGCAGCTCTAAACCGTAAATCACACGGGTGTTATCGACAATCTGAATCAAATTGTCAGCGGCAAACTTAAGGTTAGTGAAAGTATCTTCAATGCCCCCCGCAATGGAAATCCCATCAAATGACACTGGGGTCGCCAACTGTTTATTACGAACCTGCATATCTACAAATGCTTTTTGAATCGCGCCAAAAGCATGCCCATTATTTCCTGGAGCACTCAAAAAGCGTGGCAGTTTAGTAAAGTGATCATCGGATAAATGGACAGTGCGCATGACACTGTTATGGGATACATGTGTTAGTGCCACACTCAAATTTTGTACTGCTAGTGCGACAGGTAGAGGTTCAAAGTTAGTGGTTGGGAACACGCCACCTTGACCTTCGACCATGTACTTAGCAACCTGTGGAAATTTCGCATATTCATTGGATGCACCAACAATAACGGCAGGATTATCATCCGAATGATTTATTTGAATATTGATCACATCATTCAGCTCAGCCAAAGCATGCTCAGCGCTCGCTAAAGTATAAGCTGTCGTTCTATAACTTAGAGGGTCCTGCAGCGGACGTTCATCATTAAGCTGCCATAAATAGCTACCATCTAACTGTTTTAGAATGTCACTAGTAGTGGCTTTGATATAAGGGAAAGGACGAATATCATTGGTTTGTGGTAAAAATGGAGCAACATTACCGTTTAATCCTTCAAGGCTTAATCCAAACAATGTCGGGGATACGGATAATAGCTGTTTTGCCGCTTGCTGCCCTTGCATTGCATAAGCTACGGCAAAAGCGTTGTTAGACAGAATAGATAGCGCATCTTTACCCATAGGCACAAGTGGTGTAATTCCGGCATCCGCCATAGCATCCTTACTGCTAACACGTTGTCCCTTATAGAATACTTCCCACTCACCAACCATAGCCAACCCGACATGGGATGAGAGCAAAATATCCGCTTCACCTACAGTGCCATTTACAGGAATGACAGGCGTTAATCCCTTATTGAGATAAGCCTCATAAAGTTCAGCAACAAGAGGTTGAACCCCAGTTTGCCCTGCGAGCATAGTATTTAAGCGCACCGCTAAGGCTAATCGTGTTAAACGGATAGGTGCTGCATCACCGACTCCTGCACTATGGGCACGAAAGGTACTGTAGTTAAAGTTTCGAGATGCCTCTAGTACTGCATCACTCAGCTTGCCATTGGCATCAAATAACTTGTGGTCTTTGTTCAAACCAACGCCCACTGTTAGACCATAAACTGGCTTACCTAAACGAGCAGCTTCCATCAATAAGCCATTAGCCTTAACAAGTTGAGTTTTAGCTTGGGATGCTATTTTAACTTTAGCGCCATCGGCAATCGCCCATGCTTGTTCTTGCGTTAGATGTTTGCCATCAAGGACGACTTGCTCCATCGCTAAAGCACTCCCTGAGAGTAGGCTCAAAGTAAACGATGCCATCAAAACAGATTTATTCATCATCATTCTCCAATATATTGTTATTTATAATAAAATTTAATTATTCTTGCTTAAGCACTATCGCTTTTGCCGCTGCACAATTTCGGCCTGCGTTACGCCCTGTGACAACCCCCTCAGCAACAGCACAAGCACCTAAACGGCTAGCACCATGGATCCCACCCGTAGCTTCGCCTGCCGCATACAGCCCTGGAATGGCTTGGTTGGTGACTAAATGCAGTACTTCTGATCGGGTATTCACTTTAACGCCGCCCATGCAATAGTGAACTTTTGGCCACATACGGACGGCATACCAAGGTCCTTTATCTAGCACTATGGCCTCTTGCATTGGACGCGCGAACTCTTTGTCTGAGCCACTTTTTACCGCCTCATTCCAACGGGCGACTTGCGCCTTTAGTGCGTTCACTGGCATTCCATAGATAGTCGCAAGTTCCTCTAAGGTGTCTGCTTTACTAATCACCTTATATTTCAGTCCCCAATCTAAGGTTTGCGCCTTACTAGCCCCTTCTGCATTAGTGAAACCAATAGGATAAACAGGCTGACCATGTTCATCACGGCGAGTCATGATGGCGTCAGCTCTAGCTTTACGATCTGCAAGTTCATTGAAGAAACGTTCACCAGTGCGCACATCCACCACAATACCGTGGGGATAGGTCGCAATCGTGTTGAACTGGGATGCGGTACCAAAGCCCTTTTCATCGGGAGATGCCCATGGGCCGAGTTGAATTTGGTCTAAATGAATGGGGTTAGCGCCCAGGAGCATCATTTGCTTTAGCGCTTCTGAGGTTGCGCCTGCATGATTGGTTGAATCTAAGTCATTATTTAACTCAGGTAACTGCATCATGCGATATTCAATATCACGGCCAAAACCACCCGTTGCCATGACAACACCACAACGCGCGCCTATGCGACGTATTTTACCGGTTCGCTCATTAGGGAAATAAAAACCTTCACGAACTTCGACCCCAATCACACGACCATCGAGATCTTTCACAAAGCCTTCGAGCTTGGTCTGATTTCTCATCACCACGCCCTTATCTCTTGCAGCTTTAATCAATGGTCTGATAATACCCGCGCCAGAACTTTCAACCGTTTGCAAGACTCGCTGTACTGAGTGGCCACCAAAATGTTGAACGAAAGGTTTCCAATTAACCCCATAATCAATCAACCACTGACAGGATTCAGCCGTACCATTACAAACAAGTTTTAACATCTCAACATCGTTCATGCCCCGCCCTGCACTTAACATATCTGCAACCATGGCATCGACAGAGTCTTTGATTCCGGCCTGTTTTTGCAACTCAGACCCCGCCACAGCCATGGCACCGCCATTGATAGTTGAGTTACCACCAAAGACAGGCATCTTGTCCACCACCATAACGCTGACACCCGCCTCCCTCGCTTGCAGTGCCGCAGACATCCCAGCAAAGCCGCTGCCGACGACCAGCACATCTACAATCTCGTCGAATGCTTCAGGAACAGCATCGCAACTTGCTGTTGCAGGTAAGGCTATTGCAGCCCCAAAGCCCGCAGCCATCACAGCCCCACCTTTTAGCAACTGCCGACGGCCCGTATCAATATCTTGAGTTTTACTCATGCTTACTTCCTTCAATAATGGCTGGAACTTGTCAGCATGGAAGTGCATGCGCTGTGCCAAGCACCTAAAAAGAGGTAATTAAGTGGGGAACTTTGATTGGAGGCACGGAATCACGAAATATAAAGATCTACAATCACGATACTTAATGATTAACATGAAATATCAATGGAAAAACACTTTTATCACGAATCGACACTGAGATTATGCAGTAGCCTACAACTCGAAAAGTCCCTGCAAAGTTACTTCGAGTTTATTCGGGATGAACTGCCTATTGATGGGCTATTTATTAATATTTTTCGCAAACAATTTAATGACATACAATTTATTGCTCATGTCAATGCTAATCAATCATGTACCTTAGATAGGCAAATATCTATCCCTGAAGAACTGGCTAAGTGCTTAGATGATCCTCAACGCCCACGCGTGAGAATTGTTAATGATATTGAGCACGACCCAATCACAGCTTTAGTTGCGCCTAAGGTGATCAGTGGTATTCATTCGCTGATCATTTTGAGAATGTCTATCGAAAATACCCACCTTGGGATAGTCGGATTTTATGCCAAAACGACAGGCGTTTTTCGCCCTCGTCATGCTGATTTAATTGCTCCGCATATGCATGCATTAGCCTTAATCACTGCACTCAATTTACGCGGGCGTAACTTACTTAAAGAAAATGAAGCACTCTCAAAGCAGAATGTGAATCTTCGCAGAACACTGGATGTCCAAAATGGCGTAGTGGGAGCCAATTCAGGCTTGAAACACGTCATGCAGCAAGTGCAATCTATTGCCAAGATTAATACGACCGTCCTAATGCTGGGTGAAACGGGGTGTGGTAAAGAAGTGATAGCCAATGCTATTCACGAACTTTCTGAACGTTCGGACAAGCCCTTTATCAAGGTCAACTGCGGCGCCATTCCAGATACTTTGATTGACTCCGAACTCTTTGGTTATGAAAAAGGGGCATTCACTGGGGCTGAGTCCCGTAAAATTGGCTACTTCGAACAAGCCAATGGCGGCACTATCTTCCTCGATGAAATTGGTGAGCTACCATTATCCGCACAGGTGCGATTACTCCGTGTACTTCAAAATAGCTGTATCACCCGTGTGGGGGGACATGATGCTGTGCAGCTTGATATTCGTATAGTGGCTGCCACCCACAGAAATTTACAAGCTATGATACACAGAGAAGTGTTTCGGGAAGATCTTTGGTATCGCTTAGCTATTTTCCCTATTGAAATTCCGTCATTAAGGCAAAGACGTACAGATATTCCTTTACTAGTACAGCACTTTATTGAGCAACTAAGTGCAAAGTTTAACCTGCCTCAATTGCCAAGAGTTACACCGGAACAATTGAATATTCTGAATCAATACGCTTGGCCAGGAAATGTCCGAGAACTCATTAACGTGCTCGAACGGGCGATAATACAACAACCTTCAGGACCGTTAGATTTTGGCTTCCTTGCTCCACATCAGGGTGAGGAAATTACGACCCAAGCAAATCAAACCGTTATCATAGATCCAAACTATGCGAGCGATAAACTTGTGCCCCTTGATGTTATGACCAGAAAATATATTAGTCATGCACTGCGAATTACAGGTGGAAAACTCTATGGTCCAGGAGGTGCGGCTGAGTTATTGGACATCAATGCTAATACCCTGCGCAGCAAGATGAAGAAACTGGGTATTGTGTAATCTTTCATCGGCAACGATGACTCTATAACAAAAAGAAGACGTCGGTTAACGCGGTACACAAATAACAAAGGTCACATAAGTGACCTTTGAAAACTCAATGGCTAACAATAGAATCTAGAAGAAGTAACGAATACCCACTGCATAGTTGTTATCTTGCAGATCTTCATAGGCTTTATCATCCATGCTGCTGAAATCAATTTTTGCCTCGACATACATAATGGTATCGCGGCTATAACGATAGTGCAGACCTAACACAGCAAATTGGCGTGTCCATTTTCCTTGGATCGCTGTATCTTCATCAGTATCAAGATCTTGATATGTCAGTAATACACTCGGAACGAAACCATTATCATACTGGTAAGCAACAATAAACTCTGCTCCAGTTGAGTCATATAAATCTCCACCCACTAATTCGTTTTGCTCACTTTTATGGGCGTTAAAACCTACATATAAACCGTCTGCATCGCGACCAGGAGAATATTGATAGAAACTACCGTATTGTGCACCAATACCAATAATTTGGTTTGTGTTATCAACCTCTTTACCCGCAAGATTCCCAGTAAAATCGCCACGATTAAGTCCAGCTAATACTTTAAATTTATCAGTAAATTGATATGTCAAACTGGCACCATAACTAGGATCAAAACTCAATTCTGAACCATCACTCAACGAATGCCCTTGACTATCATACAAGGCAACATCGCTGTTTTGTTTTGAAGCATACTGCACTGCGACATGTAGATTACCGAAAGTATTACGATATTGCAGTGCCGCATCGGCACGTCCCGCCCCTGTTAAGCCACCGTCACCAAAGGTATAAGCACCCACAGACCATCCCGTAAATGCATTGAGCACATCTGTTGTGTAAGCCACATCATAATAAGCCCCCCACTGCTTCCCAAAAGTTATGGTCCCCCATTTCGCATGGGACATCCCAACATAACCCAGTCGATTGAAAAGAAAATCTGAATTTTTAGATGCCGATAACTGACCACCACCTTGGCCTTCTGTGTATATAAGACCGTCATCACTGGTCACCATGTTAATACCCCATTCGGTATGGGCAAAGGAGTTCCAGCCGTTTTTTTCATGGCGGTCAAAACGAAAACCAACACGAGAAAAATTATCGATCACGGAAGTTTCATGACCATCATTCAACGCAGCAAATCCTAACCAGCCTATCATATTAACGCTGTTCGTCTGGTCATTATACAGCTCAGCTGCCTGAGCAGCTCCCGTTAACAATAAGCTTGGGATCATCAAAGCAAGCAATGTCTTTTTCATTTCATCTACCTTTTAATTCAGCGAAATCACATATAATCACATGATTTATTTGATATATTATTTTCCCCAACTAATAGTAAGCAGGTTATATGCCACAGGCAGGGAAAGCTGAAAATCAAGGTGTTTTTTAGATACGGATCAGGCAATCTTGATATATCGTGATTGTCGGTTGTTAAATACCGTTAAATAAATTAAATGTCGTCATTACATCAACAGACAATAACGACATGTATGCTACAACTGTGTCATTACACTGCTGTTGTAGATTTGCGGCTATTAGAAGCTAAACGACTAGTTGATCGAGTTACCGAACTTTTAGAACTGGTATTTTTGGAACCATAGTTGTTGGAACCATCGTTTTTTGTTGTGCCGATGCCTTTCGCTGAACTTGATTTTTTAGAATACGACTTGCGATAACCAGATTTATTCCCAGCCGTTTTACGATAACCTTGGCCTTTTAAACCATTAAGCGCGGTGGGCAGTTGTGCTCCTGCGTTTTGAATAAGCGTGGATAAAGTACCGAGCAGCGGTTGCATAAAGGCTTGATAGGAGGTTTCTTTATGACAAATACCGTTCAAGCTAGCTTCCCAAAGGGCTGTCATGTCCGGCGTTGTTGCACTCGCGGGTAAGCTGTTAATTAATCCCTTACCCACATCCGTCGAAACGATAGATTTACCTAAGCGTTGTAAAAAACCGCGTTTAAACAGTAGTTCAATAATACCGGCACGGGTGGCTTCAGTTCCTAAGCCATCAGTTTCTTTGAGAATTTTACGGATCTCAGGGTCGGTTACGTAACGGCTAATCCCCGTCATAGCACCGAGTAAAGTGGCATCGGTAAAGGCCTTTGGCGGCTGAGTATTTTTCTCAAGTAACTCGCCTCGAGTACAATGCAAAGCCTGCCCTAGTTTCAAAGGCGGTAATTGGCCGATAAACTCGTCATTCTCCTCATCATCCTTACCCGCGCTTTCTTCCGTCGACTTGTTACCACTCGCCTTACTGCCATTTGGCTCTTGGCGGGCAAAGAGCTGCTTCCAGCCAAGAGATTTATCCTGACGCGCCTTGGTATTAAATAAGCCGCCCTCAATTGTCACTTGTACTGTGGTTTCACTGTAACAATAGGCCGGATAAAACTGGGCTAAGTATTGGCGGGCAACATGAAGATATAACTGCCTCTCACGCTGACTTAAGCTGGATAAGTTAGCCGTTTTCTCGGTAGGAACGATGGCGTGGTGGGCATCCACTTTTTTATCATCCCATGCCTTAGATTTAAGCCGTGGATCGGGGGCATCGGCGCCTTGCAGTAACTCAGCGGCACCGCTGCTAATCGCCTTAAGAACCGACGGCGCTAGGCTATGTTGCTCGACGGGCAAATAACGGCTGTCGGAACGGGGATAGGTAATGAGTTTATGGCGTTCATACAAACTCTGGCAGGTATCGAGCACATCCTTAGCACTCATTCCAAACCGTTTTGCCGCATCAATCTGCAACGCGGATAAGCTGTAGGGCAATGGCGGATTCTGTTTCTTGTCCTTAGCCACTAATTGAGTCACTAAGGCAGGTTTATCACTGATGCGACTCACCACATTTTGCGCTAATCCTCTGGCTAGTACTCGCCCTTCTTCGTCCATATAGGGCTGACAAGCTTCGCTGGGTTGCCACTTAGCGCTGAAGTTTTCCTGCTTTTCGGTCGCCAAATGCGCTAGCACTTCATAGAAAGGTTTAGATTGAAAATTAGCAATCTCTTCATCACGGCGCACCACTAGCCCGAGTAAAGGCGTTTGCACTCGCCCGACGGACAATACGCCTTGATAACCAACCTTTTTACCTTGGATAGTGTACGCGCGGGTCATATTCATGCCGTAGAGCCAATCGGCGCGGCTACGGGCTAAAGCCGATGTGGACAAAGGAATAAACTCGCGATTACTGCGCAGCTGCGTTAGCGCCCGTTTTACGGCTTGTGGGTTTAAGTCGCTGATCAGTAAACGCTGGGTTTGGTGTAGCTTATCACCCGTCACGCCAAGATAGGCAATCACTTCATCCACAAGCAACTGCCCTTCACGGTCGGGATCGCCCGCATTGACCAGCGTGTTGGCTTGTTTGACTAATCGTTTTAGCACTGTGAGTTGACTGCGGGTTGCGGCCTTAGGTTTTAGTTGCCACTTGTCTGGAACTATTGGCAAGTGCTCGAATTTCCACGACTTAAATTCGGGATTATAGGCATCGGGTTCTGCTTGTTCGAGCAAGTGACCTACGCACCAAGACACGCAATCGCCATTGGCGGCTTCGATAAATCCATCGCCTTTTTTATGGGGTTTAGGCAATACATCGGCAATGGCCCGCCCTAGGCTAGGTTTTTCAGCGATATAGAGGATCATACAAACACCAAGCACTGGATATAATTACAGTATAATTTAGCCCAAACGCCCGTTGAGTGCAAATTTCTGTGACAAACCGAGCTTAAATACCAAAGCTAAAGTGTAAATTCAATTGCGAATAGTTCTCAACAACAACTAGAATGCACTAAATTTTAGAGGAGTGGCTATGAGACAGTTTGCAATAAATGCGCGGCAGGCGATGACAATCAGTCCGGCATTGATACTAAGATTTAATCAGTTACTGCTATTTCATAGCCTGATGTTACTCGCGATAAGCATGCTCACCAGCACTTGGCTGGGACAAATGAAAATCATCAACATGCCTTTAGCATGGGGATTCATGTTAGTAATACCCATTGCGGTGAGTTTATCGCTACTGCTCAAACATCAAGTCACCCGCCATAGCTTAAGCAGCTTATTCGGGGTGTGGATGCTGCTGTGGATCTGGGGATAAACACGACAAAACCTATGGCGGAAAAGATCAGCAGCCTCGCTGCTCCAACAATGGATTGAGTACTCGGATGTCGAGAACAAACACTCATAGAAGTTCCCCCTCGCCCAATCGAGATACCTTTCCCAAGTAGCTGTTAACACTCCATAAAAAAGCCATAAAAAAAGCCAATGACATTATCACTGGCTTTTTATCCGCCTAACGTTTCACCTTATGGGTGACAGACGTTATGCAGCTCTAAGTTAGTACCGATATCTTTGTTACGATCCGCTTTAGCATCGTCATTACGCAGTTGCGTCAAGTGATCTAAATACGCTTGATCTACATCGTTAGTGATGTAATGACCATCGAAAACAGAGGTTTCGAAACGCTTAATCGCTGGATTTTCCATTCTTACCGCTTCGATTAAATCAGGTAAGTCTTGGAAAATAATGCCATCTGCACCAATTAACTTGGCGATTTCATCGGCATCACGGCCATGGGCGATCAACTCGTTTGACGTTGGCATGTCGATACCATATACGTTCGGGAAACGAATTTCCGGCGCGGCAGAGGCAAAATACACTTTCTTGGCACCCGCTTCACGGGCCATTTCGATGATTTGCTCAGACGTCGTACCGCGAACGATAGAGTCGTCCACCAGCAAGACATTTTTGCCTTTGAATTCAGTGTTAATCGCATTCAACTTGCGACGCACTGACTTCTTACGTTCCTGTTGACCCGGCATGATAAAAGTACGGCCAATATAACGGTTTTTCACAAAACCTTGGCGGTACGGTAAGTCCATGCAACGGGCAATTTCTAGCGCGATATCGCAAGAAGTTTCAGGAATAGGGATCACCACATCGATATCGTGATCGTACCATTCTTTCTTAATCTTCTCGCCAAGCTTAGCACCCATGTTTACGCGACTGGCATAAACAGACACTTTATCGATAGTCGAATCTGGACGGGCAAAATAAACGAATTCGAAGATACAAGGGGCATAGCTAGGTTCTGCTGCACATTGACGGGTATACAGCTGACCATCAATTGAAACGTAAATCGCTTCACCTGGCGCCACATCACGCATCACTTCAAAACCGACGGCATCGAGTGCCACGCTTTCAGAAGCGACCATATATTCAGTACCCGTTGGCGTTTCGTGCTTACCTAACACCAGAGGACGAATACCAAATGGGTCACGGAACGCGACTAGGCCTTGACCGATAATCATAGCCACAACCGCATAGGCACCACGAGCTTGCTGGTGTACGTTAGCGACCGCATCGAACACTTCTTCCGACGTCAGGGTCAAACTAGTGGTTTTTTGCAGTTCGTCGGCCAACAGGTTCAGCAACACTTCAGAATCCGAAGTGGTGTTCACATGGCGACGTTTTTTGATCAGCCCTTCGGCTAATTCGACTGTATTGGTTAAGTTGCCGTTGTGGGCTAAAGAGATCCCAAATGGCGAGTTAACATAGAAAGGCTGCGCTTCAGATGCGCTTGAACTGCCCGCAGTTGGATAACGCACATGCCCAATACCTGCATTACCTTGTAGGCGTTGCATGTGTTTGACTTCAAAAACGTCTTTGACCAGACCATTGGCTTTACGCAGTCTGAAAGCACCACGATCAATGGTCACAATACCTGCCGCATCCTGACCTCTGTGCTGCAACACTGTCAGTGCATCATAAATGGTCTGATTAACCGATGATTGGCCAACTATTCCGACGATACCACACATGGGTAAGCTTCCTCATTGTAAGATGTTCTATCACTTAGGATTAATTAATTTTCTTTCTTATAGTTTGGGTACAAAGCTGGAGGTGTTTTCCAAATAGTCAAAAAACCATTGAATGACAACGCCAAATTCGGGCACTAGCACAGAGTCCTTCCACCATTGGGTGTTGGGTGAACCTGTGAAAGCATCCATAAAAAACAGCAAGGCGCTCACAATTAGCGCGCCTCGAATAGCACCGAAACACAGGCCCAAGAGCCTATCAGTGCCAGATAATCCGGTTTTGACAACAAGTTGTCCGAGAATATAGTTAACTAAAGCGCCGAGTACCAAAGTGGTAATAAAGAGGATGGCAATAGAAACGCCATTACGCAGCATCTCATCGTTCATTTGAGTTAAGTGAACGGCAAGATCTTGGTAAAATTGGCTGGCAACAAAGAAAGCCGCGAACCATACCACTAAGGACATGGCTTCTTTGGCGAATCCGCGGATTAGACTGATGAGAGTCGATAATCCGATGACGAATATGATAGCGTAATCAATCCAAACCATTGAGATGGCTTTCCGACATGGGCTTTAAGACGGCGCGATTCTACCAGAGACTGAAACGATTCTCACCCCTAGAGAGGTAAATAAATCATTTTCAGTCGCTGATCTTATATCACCATTAAGATTCTAAGGGATTAAAAGGAACAATCCAGCCCTTAAGACGCGTGAGGTTTTCCACCTCAATTTGTATTTTCTTCAGCTTTGCCTCAGACACATCTGGCCCGACAAACACTTTGGTTAATACGCCATCTTTAGGATTTTCAGGGATAGTGTACGCTTTAAAACCACTCTTACGTAGCTGTGCAATCAAGGCTTTAACATTGGTTGCATTGTTAAAACTGCCAAGCTGCAAGGTAAAGCCACTTTTTAAGCTGTCACGGCTGGCAGCACTGGCTTTAGGCTTTTCTGCTTTGGGCGTTTCTGCTTTGGGCTTTTCAGTCTTAGCGACGGTTGGCGCTTTAGTCTCAGCTTTTTTAGCGGGCTCCGTTTTTACCGTCGTCTTAGGTGGCTCTTTTTTAGGTTCTGGTTTCGCTTCCGGCTTTTTAACTTCTGCTTGCTTAACCTCTGGCTTCTTCACTTCAGGTTTAACGTCCGCCTTAACGTCTTGCTTAGCGATGGTAGCTGACTTGTCACTGTCTGCATTATTGCCTGTCTCAGCTAAGGCAACATCTGCCCCACTCAGCGCAGCAGCATCTTCGGCCGACAAGACTTCAAACATATCATCGTCGGCTTGTTGCTGCTCAATCACAGTCGGACGCAAAGGTATTTCAGAAAATTGCTCTTCTTGGCGATCTTTTTTGCCATCCAAAATATCCGGCAAAAAAATCACTCCAAGCGCAACCAGCACCACAGTGCCGACTAAACGATTATGAAACTGGCTAGACAAAACGGACTTCCTGCATAAATTGAGACTTAAAACCTGCCACAGTGTAAAAGGAGCCAAACACAATTACCACATCATCTGGGTTAATTTGCGCTTTTAATGCCGACCATGCCTCAACTATGCCCTCAAACTCAAATGCGCTGGCCTCGGGTGCTAAGGTTTTGCGTAGCATGGCAGAACTCGCGCCACGCTCCCCATGAAGACTCACTAAATACCAAGTGTCGACCAGAGGATGAAGCACAGGCAACACGCCCGCAATATCTTTATCCTTCAACATGCCACAAAGGGCAAACACCCGCTTACCTACAACCATTGGCGCTAATTGCTGCACCAAAAACCGCGCCGCATGGGGATTATGCGCCACATCGAGTAGCACTAACGGCTGCTCATTCACCCGCTCTAATCGACCGGTTAACCGAGCAGTGCTAATGCCCTGGGCAATAATAGCGGGCGCGATATCCGGCCAACCCTGTTCAATTACGGCCAATACCGTGGCCGCATTAGGTAGCGGCAAGGTCGGTAACGCTAAATCGTGCAGTTTGAGCACTTGGCCTTGAAAGTCCCACAGATTGCCATGGACTTGATAACTGAATTCGTTGCCGACGCGATACAAGATGGCACCAACGTCATTGGCAACATCATTGACGGTATGCGGCAAGTTGGGCTCGCCGACAATCGCAGCTTTACCGTGACGGAAAATACCCGCCTTTTCACGGCCGACGAGTTCACGGGTATTCCCCAGATAACTTTCATGATCTAAATCGACCGAGGTCACCACGCTGATATCGGCATCGATAATATTGGTGGCATCTAACCGTCCACCTAAACCGACTTCTAAGATGACTACATCCAGCTTAGCGGCTTTAAACAGTATCAGGCCCGCAAGCGTGGCGTATTCAAAAAAGGTCAGGGAAATCTCGGCGCGCGCCGCTTCAATTTGCTCAAAGGCGGCGACAAAGGCGCTATCACTGGCGTCGCTGCCATTAATACGCACTCGCTCGTTGTATTTCAGCATGTGCGGCGAGCTGTATACGCCCACAGTCAAACCCGATAATCGCAGAATATTTTCCAGCATGGCGCAAGTTGTACCTTTACCATTTGTGCCAGCGACTGTGACTATCTTGCTTTGGCCTAAATCTAATAGGCCAAGGGTTTTCGCGACCTTAGAAACACGGGTTAATCCCATATCGATTTCGGTTGGATGTATGGATAACAAATAATCCAACCACTGTTCCAATGCTGCATTTGACGCTGGCGCTGTTAGCATGTCCGTACATCCTCGTATTCGATGCCATTTAATCGTTTAACTACACTATTGGCGTTTTGCGGACAGTCTTTAGCAGACTGCCGCGCCATACTAAACTCAATGTTCAAGCGAAGTTCACGCGAGATAAATAAAGCTGTGCTAATGTTTCATTCAGCAGCTTTTTAATCCAACAATTCTGCTCATCCAACCGCTCTTGCTAATCCAACAACTTTTCTAGTCCAACATAAATAATGGCCCAAGGGCGAGTTTAGGCAATTGATATTGTTCTGGATAAGTCACATCAACTAAATAAAGCCCATGGGGTTTAGCCGTCGCTGCGGCTTGGTTTCTGTCTTTTAACGCGAGCAAATCACCCATCCACGTCAGCGGCTGATTGCCTAAACCGATTTCTAATAATGAACCGACGATATTGCGCACCATGTGGTGTAAAAAGGCGTTGGCGGCGATATCGACAATCACATACATGCCTTGGCGCGTAACATTGACGCAATGTACATTACGAAACGGCGTTTTTGACTGGCACTGGACTGCGCGAAAGCTGGTAAAATCTTGCTCACCTAAGAGTGCCTGCGCCGCTTGGTGCATTCTGTCAGCATCGATATCACCGTGATAATGGCTGACACCATGGCGTAAAATCCCAGGGCGAAAACTGTGATTATAAATCACATAACGGTAGCGTCTGGCGGTGGCCGAAAAGCGCGCGTGAAAACTGTCGTCGACTTCTTTAACCCAACGCACGGCAATATTGTCGGGTAAATTGGCATTTACCCCTAAGGTCCATGCGCCTTCATTACGAATGGCATTGGTTTCAAAATGAACCACTTGGCCCGTGGCATGCACGCCCGCATCGGTACGGCCAGCGCAGAAGACGCCGATAGGCTCGTTGGCCACTATCGATAACGCCCGTTCTAATTGCGCTTGTACTGAATCGACTTCGGCCTGACGTTGCCAGCCAAAATAACCATTGCCGTCATATTCAATACCTAATGCAATCCGCATCCACTTTTCCTCACAATTGATTTAGCGGCGCATTTTATCACAGCAGCCCATAAAAAAAACGGCGCTGAAGGCGCCGTTAGGTTGAAACTCTCTCAATCGGGATTAACTCATCTCTTTGAGTAAACGTCCGGCTTCATCTTGCTGGCGCTCATTACCGTCAATTTGCACTTCTTTGAGCAGGGCTTTGGCGCTGTCGCTGTCGTCAATTTCGATATAAGCGCGGGCTAAATCCAGCTTAGCGTTGACTGAGTTTTCTTCATCATCGACATCAATCATAGCGGCATCGCCAATTAAGGCTCCGACATCACTCATTTCCACGTCGACTTCCGAATACAAATCGGTATCAGTGCCGTCTTCATCGGCATCATTCAACAACTTGTCGATGTCGATAAAGCCGTTTTCATTTTGGAAATTCGTTAAATCATGCTCAGGAACAAACTTCTTCTGTGCTTTACGCGACTCTTGAGCATCGAGTGCAGCTAACGCTTCATCGACAGTGAGATCATCGACGAGTGAAAAACTGTCTTCCGACGTCAGTACATCTTCATCGTCATCAAAATCGGTATTGGCCGTGAAAGCAGCGAGTACATTATCGTCGCTTAAATCGAGGCCTTGCTCAGAATCGTCAGCATCGTCTTGGGTATCGAGTTTAAAATCTTCACTAAAATCAACATCGTTACGCGTCGCCTTAATCGGCTTCTCTTGAGTCGCATCATCCGGAGTAGGCGTATCAGCTAGCGAAGCATCGGCATTAGGCTCGACATCATCGACATCCGTTTCAGCGGCGGCATCGGCTGGCGTCGCAGCAGGTTTGGCCTTAGGCGCAAAATCAAGCTCTGAGTCCCAATCAAGCACGTGGGGATCTTTGCTCTTATTGGCTTTTAAATCATTAAAGAAAGAAGACTCTTTTTCCTTAACACTCGCTGCCGCGGTAGCGGCTGCCAAAGTGGCTGCTGCCGTAGTCAGGGCGTCAGAATCATCATCTTCACCCAACTCTTCAACTAACGAGAAAGTATCATCAGTGCCATCAATCGAGTGAGACGCACCAATACCTTTGAGTAAATTGTCTTCATCTGTGGCGTTATCGTCCGCATCAAGCTGCGCCGTTTCCATATCGAAGTCGAATTCATCTTCATCGGCATCGAGTTGCTCTGGCACATCAAATTCAGCTAAAAGCGCATCTAAATCTTCATCGCCTGACGCTTCGCCCTTGATATCTTCCGGTAACGAAGCTTCTAGCTCTGCGGCAATTTCTGCACTGATCGCATCATCTTCGGTATCGTTTTGTGCATCGTCTTCGGCATTGTCTTCAGCATCAACTTTGATTTCAGGCTCAGCATCAAAACTCGCCAGCAACGAATCGATATCATCGGATTCATCTACGCCTAATTCATCCAGTTCATCGTCTAACTCGGCGGCGATTTCAGCGCCAAGATCGAGTTCAGCTTTGGGTTCTACTGGTTTATCGAAATCGGCTAACAGCGCATCGATATCGTCAGTGTCTTCGACGCCAAGCTCATCAAGCTCAGCATCTAACTCGGCGGCAATCTCAGCCCCCAGATCAGGCTCGACTTCGGGCTCTGCTGGTTTATCAAAATCCGCTAACAGCGCATCGATATCATCAGTGTCTTCTACGCCCAGTTCATCCAGCTCTGTGTCTAACTCGGCGGCAATTTCAGCGCCAAGATCAGGCTCAACTTCAGGTTCTGCTGGTTTATCGAAATCTGCTAACAAGGCATCGATGTCGTCGGTATCTTCTACGCCCAGCTCATTAAGCTCGGCGTCTAACTCGGCGGCAATTTCAGCGCCAAGATCAGATTCGACTTCAGGTTCAGCGGCTGGCGTTGGTTTATCGAAATCGGCCAATAGGGCATCGATATCATCAACCTCTTCGCCGCCCAGTTCATCATCTAGCTCATCATCGAGTTCTGCGGCGATGGCGGCACTGAGATCTTCATCGTCAGACTCAATAGATGCTGTTGCAGGTTCTTTTGCCGTTTCTGGATCTTCAGCAGGAACACTAAACTCGGCAAGTAAGGCATCAAGATCATCGTCATCGGCGACGGCTTCATTGGCAGGTTGAGTATCTTCTACTTCAACGTCTTCTTCAGCTAAATCGCTAGCAAAGTTTCGTTCTAATTCACTTAAATCGTCTTCAGCTTCAGTGCTGTCTTCTGAACCTAGGCCCGCTAATAGCGCATCGAGATCGGCTTCCTCAAGAATATTGTCAGATTTAGGTTTCTCCTCAACAATATCCTCTTCCTGATCGCCCATGGCTTCGGCCCACAGGTCATCAAGAGATTGCCCTTCGTCTTCAACCTCAGGTTCGGCAGAGAGACCCGGATCGACAAACATTTCAGACGCCATATCCATCTGATCGTTTGAGTCAGTCAAATCTTGCTCAGGCTGTAAATCGACGCTGCCCATATCAAGTAGGCTATCGATAGAGTCGGCATGGTCGGTATCTAAATGCACCGCCATATCATCTAAGTCGTCATCATCCATGTCCATGATGGCAGTACCGGCAACGCCAGCAGCACCCGCGGCCATAACCGCTTCTTGCGCCTGCATTTCACGACGTTCTTTATTACGCTTACGGCGCAGCAACCAGAACACCGCCAGTAACAAGAACAAGGCAGGGATCACAGCGGCAGCAATCATTAACACTGGACTATTAAGGATATTACGCCATAAATCATCGGGCTCAGCGGGAGCCTGAGTCTCAGCTTCAGCCGTTCCCGTTGCCATCTCTGGCGTTTGGGCAGCTTCAACTTCAGCTTTCAAAGCTTGATTTTGCAGTTTGCTGGCTTGCAGGGTTTCTTCTAGCACGGCAATGCGTTGATTCAATTCTTCAACTTTCACTTTTAGCGCTTCAACATCTGAAGTGCGGACAGTGAGTTGATCTTGGGTGCGAGCTAATTCATCGGTTAATGACAGATTTTTACTTTCAGCTGCTTCTAAGCGCGACGTTACATCAGAGCTCAGCATCTTAGGCTTGTCTGGCGCCGGCGTTTCTACCACTGGCACTTTAGGCGGCGTCACTTTGGTTTCAGTGATAACTTTGGTTTCAGCAATCACGACAGGAGCAGTAACAGGGGCTTGCGTGGTGACTTTAGCAGCAGGTTTCTGCACCGCTTTCGCTGGCGCACGGGATTGTCTGTCGCTTTGCTCTGCTCTTGCTATCGCCATACTATTGGGAATCGACAGCATGACTTCTTTAGACGGGATCAGCAGGATCATGCCACGTTCTAAACTGTTGTAGCTGGAAGAGTTAAACGCATGGGGGTTAGCATCATATAGCGCGGCCATCACTTGATAGACGCTGACACTGGCATCGGGACGGACTTTTTGCGCTATGCTCCAAAAAGTGTCTCTGGATGTCGTTGGGCCATATTGATGATTAACTTGACGGATCTGTCCGTCTGGCCCCATGATTTTTAAGGGTTTTAATCTTGGCGTATCTGCTGCAACGGCGGGATCAATAAAATAAGCGGTAGAAGAAACAGCTAAAACAGTGGCCATTAGACCCACAAGATACGAAGTGCGAAATTTCATCAATCCTTCCCTTTGAAGCGCTATAAAGTTATCTCGCTGATAACAGGCTTTAGGCAATTGTATTTATTGAGATTACTATAAACCAGAAATCCCTGCCCTGCTACTGTTCACAATTGTAAAACAAAAAAAGCCTGCTGACAGCAGGCTTTTTCAATGGGCATGAAATGCAATCTCGTGCTTAGTAATAATCTCTCACTAAGATCTCGGCAATTTGCACACTGTTCAAGGCTGCGCCCTTACGAATATTGTCTGACACCACCCACAGGTTAATCCCGTGAGAATGAGAGATATCCTTACGAATGCGGCCAACATAAACCGGATCGGTACCAGCACCATCGGTTACAGCCGTTGGATAGTCATCATCTGACTCAAACAATACCACTCCTTCGGCATTACGCAGTAAAGCTTTAACGTCTTCTGCATCGACAGGCTGACGAGTTTCGATATTAATGGCTTCCGAGTGACCATAAAACACAGGTACACGTACGGCGGTTGCATTCACTAAAATCTCATCGTCACCGAAAATCTTCTGGGTTTCCCAGACCATTTTCATTTCTTCTTTGGTATAGCCGTTATCCATAAATTTATCGATTTGCGGCAATACGTTAAAAGCAATTTGCTTTGGATAAACTTCGGCTTCAGCAGGCAAACCTTGCAGCAGTTTAGTACACTGATGCGCTAACTCTTCAATGGCTTTTTTACCTGTACCCGAAACCGACTGGTACGTTGCCACATTAATGCGGCTGATACCATAGGCATCATAAATAGGCTTAAGCGCCACTAGCATTTGAATGGTTGAGCAATTTGGATTAGCGATGATATTGCGATTACGGAAATCGGCGATAGCATGCGGATTCACTTCGGGTACGACCAAAGGAATATCGATGTCGTATCTAAAGTGCGAGGTGTTATCGATAACAACACAACCCGCTTCTGCCGCAATCGGTGCCCATTTGGCGGAAACATCACCCCCTGCTGAGAAGAAACCAATTTGAGCTTGGGTCCAATCGAAGGTTTCTACGTCGAGAATGGTAATTTGTTTGCCATGAAAGCTGACCGTTTCACCGGCGCTGCGGCTACTGGCTAAAGGGTACAAATTGGCAACCGGGAAATTACGCTCTTCGAGGATCTCTATCATTGTTTGACCCACTGCGCCCGATGCACCTAAAACGACAACATTAAATTCCTGTGACATAGCTACTGACCGACTCCTGAAAAACCTAAATTAGACAACCAATCTACCTCAGATTGACCGTCATAAGCCAGCGCCAATGCACTAAATTCGCGTCTATGTTGGTGATTTTTTCTCATAGTGTCGAAGCCATTCTCATTTAAGAATGTATTTCTAAACATCTTGTCATCATCGCGCAAATCATAGACAAAACGCGCGAGCTGCAATAACGCTTTTTCATTCGGCGCGGTCGCAAGTTCGACCGCCTTAATGTTAAAGGTTGGCAAGAGATCCAGCAGGCTTTTATCGGCAGTAATATTCAACAACTGACACAGGTTTTGGTAGAGCATAAAAGTGCCGCGCGCCTTACCTTCTAAACTGTAACCTGCGATATGCGGCGTAGCAAACTCTGCCAATGGTACCAACTCGGGCAGCGGTGTTGGCTCGCCTTCCCACACATCGAGCACTAATTTAAGATCGTCACGTTGCTGCTTCACTTTAATAAGCGCCTGATTATCTATCACATCACCGCGGCAGCAATTCACTAACCATGTATTGGGTTTGAGTGCCTTTAAGCGCGCCTCATCGAACAAATGCTTGGTTTTATGCTCGCCAGTGCGTGTGATGGGCACATGTAAACTGATGATATCGGCCTGCGCCATGATGGTTTCTAAGCTCACAAAACTGCGCGGATCGCCCTCTGCAGCTTTGATGGGATCGTTAAGCAGTACTTTAATACCATAGGCTTGCAAACATTTTGCCGTCGCAGTGCCAGTGTTGCCCGCGCCCACTATGCCGACGACCTTGCCCTTAAGTGGCGAATTAAAGCGCTGCGCTAGCTCCAGCATAGCGATAAAAGCAAACTCTCCGACCGCAGTCGCATTGCAACCTGGTGCATTAGAGAAGGGAATATTACGCTCAGCAAGATAGGCTAAATCCACATGATCTGTGCCTATGGTGGCACTGCCGACAAATTTCAGCTTGTTATTGCCTGAGAGCAACTCGGCATTCACTTTGGTGACCGAGCGCACTAATAGCACATCAGCCTCGCGCACTTGCTCTGCGGTTAACGTACGGCCGTTAACAGGAATAATGTCCCCGAGATCGCCAAATAGCGGTTCAACATAGGGCATATTTTCATCGACTAAAATCTTCATGGGCACCTGATCGGATAAAAGTGGGAATGGAAGGCATCAAGATGCTCGGTATTCTAACAAGACTAATGGGATAAATCCCTGCCTATGCAACAGGTTCACATAAAACGCCCATAAAAAAGGGAAGCCTAAGCTTCCCTTCTATCGCGTTTGATAAACAAACTTATTTGAATTTACGCATCACTAGCGTGGCGTTTGTACCGCCAAAACCAAAGCTGTTACTCATGACTGTATTCAGCTCAGCATCGCGATATTCACGAACGATAGGCATGTCTTTCGCCGCGTCGTCCAGATTTTCGATATTGATGCTTGGGGCAATAAAGCTGTTTTCCATCATGATTAAGCTGTAAATCGCTTCATGTACGCCTGCGGCGCCTAATGCATGACCTGTCATAGACTTAGTCGATGCAATCGGTGGGCACTTGTCTTTGAATACTTCACGTAGCGCTTCTAATTCACGTACGTCGCCCACTGGCGTTGAAGTGCCATGAGTGTTGATGTAATCGATTGGGGTATCGACATCCATCATCGCCATTTGCATACAACGCACTGCGCCTTCGCCAGATGGCGCTACCATGTCATAACCGTCTGAAGACGCGCCATAACCAATCACTTCTGCGTAAATTTTTGCGCCGCGAGCCAGAGCATGCTCTAACTCTTCAACCACCAAAATACCGCCGCCGCCAGAGATCACAAAACCATCACGGTCTGCATCATAGGTACGAGAGGCTTTTTCTGGTGTGGCATTGTACTTAGTTGACAGTGCGCCCATAGCATCAAAGCCCATGGTCAGCGTCCAATCCACTTCTTCTGCACCACCGGCAAACACCATGTCTTGCTTACCCATTTGGATAAGTTCAACGGCGTGACCAATACAGTGGGCGCTGGTTGCACAGGCTGAACTGATAGAATAGTTCATGCCTTTAATTTTAAATGGCGTTGCTAAACAAGCGCTGGCCGTGCTCGACATGATGCGAGGCACAATATACGGACCAACACGTTTGACGCCTTTTTCACGCAGTGTATCGGCAGATTGCACTTGGTTAGACGATGATGCGCCGCCTGTACCGACAATCAAACCGACGCGCGGATCTGAATACTGCTCTTCAGTTAAATTGGCATCGCTAACGGCTTCTTGCATCGCAATGTAAGCATAGGCAGCGGCATCGCCCATGAAGCGTAGCGCTTTACGATCGATATGCTCAGCAGGGTTTAACTTGATGTCACCCCATACGTGGCTACGTAACTGCATCTCTTCAAACTGAGCTGAATGCGTAATACCACTGCGGCCCGCTTTCAGTGACTCGGTCACTTCTTGCTTGTTATTACCGATACTTGAAACAACACCCATTCCGGTGATCACGACTCTTTTCATTTTATTGCTATCCATTGTGTACATGTCAGTACCTACTTTTCGCTGAGCCAATAGTATCTGTTTTGACTCAATTAAGTGGTCAGCTTTCCATAAAGGCGAGTAAAATAATGCCAATTATGAGACCGAGAGTAAATTTCTTTGACTGCAGAGCCCAATAAACCTTGCCAAATTAAGCGTGATTACCAGCAATTAATCAACCTTTATCCCGCAACAGCTGACACTGATGCACACTATCTCAGCAAGTTGAGCATTTATCAGCAGCGGGTATTTGAGGCTCATTCACAGCAAAAACTCTTAGTATTAGGCCAAATTGGTTTAGGTAACGGGCTTGAACTCTTATCTTGGTGGCGCACTCAGGCGAATCCTAGCCAACGTTTACTCCTTAAGGTGTTCGAACCCAATCCGATTAATGCGTACGAACTTAAATCACTTTGGGATCAATCCACCTGTTTAACCAAAGAGCCTGAACTTGAGCCACTTGCCCAACGCTTACTTCATGCAGAGCCTGCGGCTATTATAGGTTGCCAGAGATTAATTTTTGATGACGGTCGTTTCACAATCGACCTGCACTTTGGTGATATTCAATCCCAGCTAAGTTCACTCATCCATTCTCCGCTTCACCCCGTTCAGCACTGGCTGGTATTGCCCCATCTGCAAAATGGGTTGAATCAGCAAAACCATTGGCAGATGGCAAAACTCAGTGACGATAGCGCGACCATTGCCACTATTGCCACTATTGAATCAAGCGAATCATGCGGATTAAACGAAACAACAATCAATCGTTTCCAAGCCTGTGGCTTTGAGGTGAGGGATTTTACCTGCGCTGAAATACAGACAAACCATCAGCCTGATGCCATTTTGTTACACGAGCGCCACGTCTTACGCCAGCAAGATGCCAAAGCCTATGCCTTTAATCCTATGGCTGCAATCTTACCCTCGGACACGTCCAGCTCGATTGCCATCATAGGCGGCGGGTTAGCCTCGGCGCATTTGGCGCTGTCTTTGGCCGAGCGAGGCCAAGACACGCAGCTGTTTTGTAAAGATCCCAAGCTTGGCCAAGGCGCCTCGGGCAATCGTCAAGGGGCGATTTATCCACTGCTGACACCGGAAAATGACGAGCTTAGCCGCTTCTTCCAACAGGCATTTTTATTTAGTCGACGTCGAGTGCAGGCGCTGAAGTCTGCGCCCGCACCAAATCAAACGCCGATTTCGCATGATTTTTGCGGCGTATTGCAAACTGCTCACGATGAACGCAGCCAATTTCGACTCGATAAAATCATTCAAGGCCAATCTTGGCCAAGTGAAATTGCCTATCGAGTCGGTGCGCAGCAAGCCAATTCTCTTGCGAACATTAATATCGACAAATCAGGTTTTTTCTATCCCTTAGGTGGCTGGGTTTGTCCATTTGAATATGCCGAAGCTACGATACAAAAAGCGATGCAACTGGCCGATGTCAGCGTCTCGCTCAATACTGACATCCTTGCCATTGAACGCCAAAGCGATGGCTGGGTTTTGTTGACTGAAAAGGAACGTCTCGGGCCCTTTGCGCAACTTGTACTCGCCAATGGCGCAGAATTGACACAATTTGATGCCAGCAACAAATTACAAATTAGCCCCTTTCGCGGCCAAGTCAGCCATGTGCCCACACAATTTCAATTGAGTCATCTCGCAACTGTGCTGTGCGCCAACGGTTATTTAACGCCGAGTCACCAAGGGCTCCACTGCCTAGGCGCGAGTTACGTTAAAGAACCTAGGCATTTAGATTTTTGCCCGCAGGAGCAACAGGAAAACCTCGCCAAAATGCACGAGAGTTATCCGAAGCAAAGCTGGCTTAAAGATATCGACATGAGTGGCAACAATGCCCGTGTTGGCGTACGAATGGTGACGCGGGATCATTTCCCTATGATGGGCTGCGCGCCCGATGTGGCCAAAATCCTTGAGGATTATGAGCAACATCAACTCACTAAAGAGAGTCGCCACTACTGGCAAACCACGCCAGCGCCAGTGCATCAAGGACTGTATATTCTTGGTGGGTTAGGCTCGCGGGGGTTAAGTTCTGGACCACTGGCCGCCGAATGTCTCGCCGCGCAACTTTGCGGCGAACCAATACCGCTCGATAAAGCAACCCTGTGTAAACTCAACCCCAATCGCATGTGGCTGCGAAAGTTACTCAAGGGAAAATCCCTCTAGCTTTGCCATCGCCTGTGCAAATAAAAAAGGGATTAAGTTATGGCTTAATCCCTTTTTTACATGTTTTCAGTAAACCACTTAAGCGGCTGTGATGACGATAGAGCTATCACTGCTGCTAGGCTCTACTTTGCTAGACTTAAGACTACTAGCTTCAGCATGTCGAGGTTTTCGCGGCGCTCTGGGCACTTTTACCCGAGTACGATTGTTGTTATCGCGACTCTGACGAATAAGCGCATCACCGCTAAGACTGGGTACTAGGCTCGATGTCAGGCTTGCAGCCTCACGGTGAGATTTCGCCAATCTGTCGTATAACAACACATTGACCGACGCAGCAAGATTCATACACCCTACCGTAGGCACATACACTACGGCATCGGCTTTATCGATAATCTCTTGGCCAATAGTGCCATCTTCAGGACCAAACACATAAAAGGCCTTCGCGGGATGGACAAAATCCGGCAGCGGCGTCGCGCCAACCACCAAATCCACACAGATAAGCTTAGTGTCCGCCGGAATCGCGGCGAGTAATGAAGTGACGCCCGTGAGCGGAATGCGCTCGCCAGCATCTTTAGTATCGACATGATATTGCGCCGCACCCGAACGCGCGGCTAACTCGTAGCGCCTGCCGGTATAAAATACGCCATCGACGCCATAACAACCCGATGCGCGCATAATGCCACCGACGTTAACGGGCGTTTTAGGATTCACTAAGCCGATAAATACCGCGCTGGCATCGAGCGTTTGCTCACTGGCTAATTCAGTGTTAGCCACTTCGGTATTAGTCACTTGCTCATCGTCAATCATAGGCATAACCCTAGGCAACATCTAATTCGCCTATAATCTTTGCCTGCAGCTGTGCCCATGCCTGTTCAACCAAGGCATAATCGGCATCGTTTAATTCTTGGCGCGCGAGTGCTAAACAGTCGGTCATTTTTAGCATTAAAGCATCAAGATCGGTTTCACCCTGTGCTTCAAGTTGCGATAAAACAACGGCGACATGACCCTGTAAGTAGCCACAGGCAAATAAAGCATCGTCATCACCATGGCTGACTACACTGTCGATCCACTGTTCTAATGCGTCTTCGTAATGCTCTAACATTGGGTCTAACTCTCCATTAATACTGGATTGGCCGACACATCTGCTGCGACCAATAAATCTGGATTGGCCACCTGATACATGACGTAATCATGGTAGCCCGTCGTCACTTTATAATAGCCGACAAGCTCGCTATCTAATTTAGGGTCGCCACTATCCACAATTAGTGGTCGTCCATCAAGTGCTTTTAGCTTAGTTTTTGTGGCGAGGATAATAATATTGTCTTTTCCGATGCGCCGAATGAGCTCGGGCGACAACTGTTGATTGCCGCGTCCTAAGATATGGCCTTGACCGCCAATCAGAGTGATCACCAACTTAGTTGGCTTATCTTGGGTCAGTTCAAGCAATTCATTCGCGGTTAAGTCACTGCCAACAAGGTTTTTATCTTGAATGAGATCAACACCTAACAGGGTATTGTCCAGAGCTAACTCTTCCATCACAAAGGCAACCGTACTGCCAGAGCCCATGATGTACAGCTCATCTTCCATTTGATTGATCACATCGGCGGCGATATCGGCCAGCACGAGTTCATCGACTTCCTTACCGCCCATCTTCACCGCTTGCACATAACGCGGCTCAGCGGGCACTAAAAGTTCACCAAATCGTTTGGCGCGCACTGTGCCTTGGCGAAAAGCCACTTCGTCGATATCCATCACATCGGCGGACATCAAACTAACAAGTTCACCATCGAGCAACATTTTGACCACCATGCCAGAGGCATGGGGCGTAATACCGTAAACGCCGGAATGAATTTTCACGCCAGCGGGCACACCAAGCACGGGTAATTTGTCATCGATAGTGGCTTGTTCAAACACGGAATAAACGTCGCGAGCAGTGCCGTCACCACCGGCAAAAAGCAGTAAATCCAGCGGTTCATCCAGCAGCGCGCGCACAACGGCCTGCGTATCCACTGCCCGTGTTTTATCCGGGGTTTGATACACCACTCGCGTGGTAAAACCCAGTGACTTAGCCGCATCTTCACCCATGATGCCCGATGCGGTAATAACCTCGATGTCATCAGCATAATCACGGATAACCTCAAGTGCCTGCATCATACGCAAAGCGGCTTTCGGTTCTGCGCCTAAGGCAAGTGCCTCTTCGGCAACGCCATCGCTGCCCTTAAGGCCAACACTGCCACCTAAGCCAGCCAATGGATTGATCACTAACCCTAAACGAAACCGAATCACCTTTTACCTCACTTAACGCAATCTTGGTATTTTTATCTTTATATTTTAGTATCTTAATTGATAATTTTAATCGTGATTGATATTGCTAGATTGACATTATTAGGCCGCATGGGCGGCAACGCCAGGTTTATCCCTAGGAATAAAGAATACCGCCAGCATAGCGGCAAAGGCGCATCCAGCAGCAAATACCCAAGACCAAACCGCCCCACTACCATCGCCCCAAATATAGCCGCAAATCCAAGTGCCGAGCGCACCGCCAACTCCAAAACTTAAGCTGGCATAAAGGGCTTGACCTTGGCTTCTGTGACTCGCATCGAAATGCCTGTGCACAAATTGAATCGATGCCGCGTGTGTTAAACCAAAGGTAAAGGCATGCAATAATTGACTAACACCTAGCCACAACACGCTATCTACCCCAAAGGCGACCAACAACCAACGCAAGCAAGTCATGCCGATACTGACAATTAATAGGGTATTAACACCATAGCGGCCCAGTAAACGCGGCGCGAACATAAACATCACAATCTCGGCCATAGCGCCAAGGGCGACAAATATCCCCGCTGATGATTCTGAGTAACCCGCTTGTTTTAAATATAAGACGAAGAAGCCGTAGAAAGGCCCCGCACTCATTTGCAGCAACATCGCCGAGAGTAAGAACCAAATAATCGCCCGATTCCATTGTAATGGCGGCCGCACTTGACTGGTGTCACGCACTAAACGATTTGCTGGTAATGGCAACGCACTAGCTAACATGCCGATAAACAATGAAAAACCAATATAAGGCAGCACTTCTGTGCCCCACTGGCCAATCGCAAAGCCCGCACCGACAACTAGGCAGATATAACCGACACTGCCCCAACTGCGAATTTGACCGTAGCGACTGGCATTCTCGCCTAAGGTTTCTAAGGTGATCACTTCAAGCTGGGCAAGGATTGCGTTCCAAAAGAAAGTATAGAGGGCCAGACTCAGCGCCATATACACAAAACCGCCATGGTAGAAAAAACTCAAATACGCCAGCGCGGCGGCTCCCGCCCCCATTTTGATAAGCTCGGCACGCATCCCGGTTCGGTCAGCCACTTTGGCCCACACATTCGGGGCAACGATGCGCGTCGCCATCAGGATGGCGAGTAAAAAGCCAATTTCTTGAGGATTAAAACCGCGATTTTCGAAGAAGACCCCAAGATAAGGGACCATAGTACCAAGAATAGAAAAGAAGAAAAAATAGCAGGCACAAAGCCAGCGTAATTGCCGGCTTGTGCTAGAAGAAGTTGACATTAACGCATTCCCTTTATCTCATGCCACTTGTTGTATCGTTATCGCATACCATCTATCACATGCGCCTATCTCATACCCCAGTCTCATGCTCCTATCGCATACCCCTATCTCATTCCGAGAACGGGTGTATGACTGCGCACATCTTGATTTTGCGCTCTGTGTCTTAATAAGTGATCCATCAACACAATGGCAAGCATAGCTTCGGCAATCGGTACCGCGCGGATCCCAACGCAAGGATCGTGACGACCTTTAGTGACGACTTCGGCCATTTCACCCTGCGCCGTCATACTTTGGCCCGGCACACTGATGCTTGATGTAGGTTTTAACGCAATATGAGCAATGATCGGCTGGCCCGATGAAATTCCACCGAGCACACCACCCGCATGGTTGGATTCAAAGCCCTGAGGTGACATTAAGTCACGACCTTCGGAGCCCTTTTGAGTCACTACGCCAAAACCATCACCAATCTCAACACCTTTGACAGCATTGATGCCCATCAGCGCGTGGGCAATATCGGCATCCAATCGATCAAATACTGGCTCACCTAAACCCACTGGCACACCTGTCGCGATAACGGAGATTTTCGCACCAATGGAGTCACCGGACTTTTTCAGCTCACGCATGTATTCATCGAGCGCTTCAAGCTTGCTGGCATCGGGGAAGAAAAAGGCATTTTGCTCAATTTGGTCAAGATCAATAGTCTGCGCACAAATAGGACCCAGCTGTGACATAAACCCATAGATCTCGATACCGTGAACTTGCTTCAAATACTTTTTAGCCACCGCACCCGCCGCAACGCGCATCGCGGTTTCACGGGCAGACGAGCGGCCACCACCTCGGTAATCACGCATGCCGTACTTTTGCTGGTAGGTATAATCGGCGTGTCCAGGGCGGAATAAATCTTTGATATTAGAGTAATCTTGACTACGTTGATCGGTATTTTCGATCAAGAGTCCAATTGAGGTACCCGTGGTTTTACCTTCGAAAACGCCGGATAAAATCCGCACTTCGTCTGGCTCACGGCGGGCCGTGGTATATCGGGATGTCCCTGGGCGACGGCGGTCAAGATCATGCTGCATATCGGCTTCGGTTAATTCAAGCCCTGGTGGGCAACCATCAATAATGCAACCCAGTGCAACACCGTGACTCTCACCAAACGTCGTCACTACAAAATTTTGACCAATACTGTTTCCAGACATCCGCTTTGTACACCTTAGGTTATTTGTTCATCGCTCCGTGTCCAGCGACCACTGGACAATTTATTTTCCCGCTGCAAGCCTAACTGGCAGCGGGAAAAGTCTCAACCTAATTTGCTATCTTAGGTTATTCTGCGTCGCGATAAATGCCGAACACTGACTGATTTTCGACCAATTGATCGCGGGTCAATACAAATACGCCATCGCCGCCATTTTCAAAGTTAATCCAAGTGAATGGCACTTCTGGGAATTGCTCAATCAAATGCACCATAGAATTGCCCACTTCGACTACGAGCAAACCCGTTGGTGTGAGGTATTGCGCGGCATTGGCCAGTATGCGTTTGGTTAAATCTAAGCCGTCGCGACCTGAGGCTAAACCAATGGCTGGCTCATGATGATATTCATCTGGCATGTCGCCAATGTCTTCGGCATCAACATAAGGTGGGTTTGAGACAATCAAATCATACTGTGGACCTTCTGGGATTGCCGAGAACAAATCCGATTGCATCGGGAATACTCGGTCCATCACGCCTAAGGTTTCGATATTGATTTGCGCCACATCTAAGGCATCTTCGCTGATATCCAGCGCATCAACTTCGGCGTCTTCAAATTCGTAGGCACAGGCAATCGCGATACAAGCGCTGCCAGTACATAAATCTAAAATACGTGTTACCGGTTTGCCGTATAACCAAGGACTAAAACGGTTGGCGATCATTTCAGCAATCGGTGAACGAGGCACTAACACGCGCTCATCGACGTAAAATTCAAGTCCGGCAAAACGCGCTTTGTTGGTCAGATAAGGCACAGGTAGGCGCTCTCTGACACGGCGAATAATCAACTCGACAATTTTATGCTTTTCACTGCTGGTCAAGTTGCTTAAAATCACTTGCTGGCCGATTTCTTCGGGTAAGTGTAAAGCATGGAAAACTAAGGCGATGGCTTCATCCCACGCGTTATCAGTACCATGACCATAATACACATTGGCGTCGTTAAAACGGCTCACGGCCCAACGTAACATATCGCCAATAGTGCGTAATTCTGTCACAGCTTCATCTACAAAGATCTTATCCAAAACGTGCTCCCGCTAGTTTGTTCGCGAACATTGTAACTGAACTCTATTCAGAAACCATAGGATTCAATAGAATACCCGCCATGAATAAAGACGACGACAAAGAAGGCTTGGCGATGTTCTCAGCGCTTATCGATGGTATTAAACCCATCACGCAAAATAAGCGACACTTTCGCACGCCCTTAAAAACCAAACAGGAAATAGAACTGAAAGAGCAGCAACTGCATGCTAACAGTTATTTCTCAGATACTTATCAGCCGCTACTGCCAGTACAAGGGCCGATGCGTTGGTTGGCGGAAGGGGTTGATAGCATAGAACTCAAACGCCTGCGACGTGGAGATTACCAGCCAGATTTACTGCTGGATTTACACGGCTATCGCCAATCGGAAGCCAAACTTGAGTTAGCGGCACTGATCCAAGCCTGCGTCAAACAACAAAGCCTGTGCTGCTGCATTATGCACGGCTACGGCAGTGGCATATTGAAACAACAAGTTCCCATGTGGTTAGTGCAGCATCCTATGGTGAAGGCTTTCCATCAAGCGCCTAAAGAATGGGGTGGCGATGCGGCATTATTAGTGCTGATTGATATTGGAGAGCAGCCGCATAGACGTTAACTCGCTATCGGCTTCAGAGATTAACGTTTCAGATTTGGCAATTTAGAGATTTAGCAAAACAAACGGCCCACATAATGTGGGCCGTTTGTTCTGTAAATGGGATATAAATCTAAGCTAGCTAATGCTGTGTGGCGCATGCTGCCATACGATTGAAGCTTGCTCGGCATGTTTATCAATGAGCGTAATGCCCGAGGTGGCAAATAACGGCGGTTCAACACCTGCCACTAACTCACTGACCAAATAGCCCAATAACGGCATGTGAGCAATCACTAGCACTTTATCCGCCTTGTATAACTCAGCATAGGCTACAACTAACGCGGCTACATTGGCGGGATCGCCTGAAGGAACGAGATCATCAGCGACTAACCACTTACGCGGCTCAGGAAAATGCTGACTCAGCTCCTGCCACGTTTGCTGCGCACGTAAGTAAGGACTCACCAAAACAAGATCGAAATCAGTCACACTGCGAGCCAACCAGTTACTCATCAACACAGTATGGTGCCTTCCTACATCGGTCAGTGTTCTGTCTCTATCAGACTGAGCATTAAATCCGGCGTCACCATGTCTCATCAAAAATAGCTGCATACTTCTCTCGCGACTCAAACTTGTTTTTGTTTTATCCCAATTGTAGCCCTAAAATCCATTTCAACAAACCTTGTAAGACTTAATCTTTAGTCGATAAACACAAGAGATATTTGCTAAAAACCATTAAGACTATCAATATATAACAAGCTATCGTTATCGGAGTGTCTCTTTGCAAGCCTCTCAGTCCATTTATAAAAGTCCAAACGATCACCGTCAGTATCGTTATCTTGTGTTAGATAACGCGCTTAGGGTGTTATTGGTTGAAGATCAAGATGCCAGCCAAGCGGCCGCATCTATGGCTGTAGGCGTGGGTCATTTTGATGATCCCGCAGATAGACCCGGCATGGCGCATTTTTTAGAGCATATGCTCTTTCTTGGTACCGAAAAATTTCCCGACTCAGGCGAGTACCACGCCTTTATCAACCAACATGGCGGCAGCAATAACGCTTGGACGGGCACAGAGCACACTAACTTCTTTTTCACCATCAATGAAGACGTGTTTGCCGACTCCTTAGACAGATTCAGCCAATTTTTTATCGCCCCAAAATTTGATTTAGATTTAGTCGATAGAGAACGCCAAGCCATTGAATCTGAATTTAGTTTAAAACTAAAAGATGATATCCGTCGAACCTATCAAGTACTCAAAGAGACAGTCAACCCACTGCATCCATTTTCGAAATTTTCCGTGGGTAACTTAGTCACCTTAGGCGGAGAACAGGCACAGGTACGTAGTGAATTACTCGATTTCTATCAAAGCCATTACAGCGCCAACTTAATGACCTTGTGCTTAGTCGCTCCGCTTTCCCTTGATGAATTACAAGATTTAGCCTGTCACTATTTTAGTGGGATCCGAAACTTGAACTTAGTGAAAAACTATCCTCAAGTACCACTATTTTCAGAAAAAGAACTGTTGAGGCAAATCGATATAGTGCCGCTTAAGGAGCAAAAACGCTTAAGCATCAGTTTTAATTTCCCAGGAATTGATCACTACTACAAACGTAAGCCTTTGACTTATATCAGCCATATTTTAGGCAATGAGAGTCATGGCAGTCTGTTGTCGTATCTAAAAGAACAAGGATTAGTGAACAACTTGTCTGCGGGCGGCGGTGTAAATGGTTATAACTTCAAGGATTACAGTATCGGTTTACAGTTAACCGATAAAGGGCTAGGTAATCTCGATGAAATTATCAGCTGCTGTTTTGAGTATATTGAACTTATCAAAACCCAAGGCTTAGATGAATGGCGTTATTTGGAGCGTGCAAACCTGCTCAAAATGGCGTTTCGTTATCAAGAGCAAGTTAAATCACTCGATTTAGCCAGCCATCTCAGCATTAATATGCATCACTATGAGGTCGAAGACTTGGTCTTTGGCGATTATCGGATGGATGGGCTGGATATCCCTGAAACCATTGAGCTACTTGAGCTCATGGTGCCACAGAATATGCGCCTGCAGCTTATAGCCCAGTCGGTTAAAACGGATCGTAAAGCTAACTGGTATCACACGCCATACAAAGTCTGCCCAATTGCACCACAGTCCCTAGCTCGTTGGCAAGTGAACAATATTCGCCCTGAATTACAGCTACCAGCTGCAAATCCTTTTATTGTCGCCGACTCAATTGCCCGTCCGGATAAGAGCGATGTTGACGTGCCAGTGATAGTTGCTGAATCAACTGGATACCGCATTTGGCATAAGAAAGATGATGAGTTTAATGTGCCAAAAGGTCACATGTATTTATCGCTAGATTCAGAGCAGGCAAGTAAAACACCAAGGCATGCCGCCCTCACCCGCTTGTATGTTGAAATGCTACTCGATTATCTAACCGAGCCAACCTATCAGGCCGAAGTTGCAGGCTTAAGTTACAATATTTATCCGCATCAAGGTGGCATTACCCTGCATTTATCGGGCTTTACCGGTAATCAAGAAACCCTGTTGGCCTTGTTAATTCACAAAGCCAGAGAGCGTAATTTTACTGAAGAACGTTTTGCCCTAATTAAATCTCAACTACTGCGCAGTTGGCAGAATCTAGCGCAGGCGAAACCTATTTCACAATTGTTTACTAGTCTGACTGTCACGCTACAAAAAAGCAGTTATGAGCCTGCCCGCATGGCTCAAATGCTCGAAAACATAAGCCTTGAAGATTTGCATAACCATGTACGTGCCTTTTACGAGAAGATCTATCTTGAAGGGTTAGTCTACGGGGATTGGTTAGTCTCTGAAGCACAAGCTCTCGGTAAACGCTTAGAGCACATTTTATCCTTGGTTTCGACGCCAAGCGCCGAGTCCACCAGAGAATTAGTCAATTTAACGGGCCAAGGCACCTTACTTAGAGAACTCGCAATAGATCATCAAGATAGCGCAATTATTGTGTATTACCAATCTGCCGTGGCAACACCCGAAAAAATGGCGCTATTTAGCTTACTGAATCACACTATGTCGTCCACCTTCTTCCATGAGCTGCGTACTGAAAAACAGTTGGGCTATATGGTAGGCACAGGTTATCTGCCGCTCAATCGTCATCCTGGACTTATTTTCTATATTCAGTCACCCACAACTGGGCCACTGCATTTATTAGAAGCCATCGACGAGTTTATTGCCGACTTTAATTATGCAGTGATGCAAATCACCAACGAAGAATGGGAAAGCACAAAGGTAGGTCTGATTAATCAAATCATGGAGCACGACGCGAACCTCAAAACTCGCAGTCAACGTTATTGGGTCAGTGTCGGCAATAGAGATTATCAATTTAACCAAAGAGAACTCGTCGTAGACGAAATCACTAAGCTCACCCGCACTGATTTACTCAAATTCATGATGCGTAAAATGCGCACCAAACACAGTGACCGCTTAGTCTTATTTAGCACGGGTGAACAGCACAGAACTCAGGCAGCGTTGCTGTCAGAAAAGATGATCACAGATCTCAAAACGTTTAAGCAAACGGCAGAGAAGTTTAATTTCTAAACAAAAACACTTTTACACACACATTTGTTCACAAAGTTGGACAAACAAACAAAACCGCTACAAATTGCCCCAACTATAGTTGTATCTATCACGGTTGGACGTAATACTAATGTAAAACATGGCTAGTCCATGTTCTCCCCCTTCTACAACGCACAATTTTACTGCATCTACATGCTGTTAAAAGGATTTTTTACCGATACCGCTTTGACAAACCCCGCACTTTCTGGAAAAGTGATGTAACACAATTGTTTCATGGCATCCTCGGATAATAAGAACAAACACTATGCCTAAAGCACTCTTTAAAATTATTTTTCTTCTAGCTATTTTCCTATCAACTGCAGAAGCGCAACAATTACCAATAGCTTTAAAAACTGAGTCCTATGGCGTTCCAGAAGGCCTATCCCAAAGTACAGTCACATCGGTCATTGAAGATGATGATGGTTACATCTGGATTGGTACTTTGAACGGATTAAATCGATTCGACGGTGAAGAATTTAAACATTTTTTTGCACATGATCACTCAGGTCTATCTAGTTCATTTATTCAAAGCCTATTATTTGACAATAAAACAATGTTAGTTGGAACTGACAATGGTTTAAATTTTTACGACTCAGAACTTGAATCCTTCAAAAAACAGGAAAAAATAAATGAAGCCATATGGTCTATAAATGACAATGGTGAAGTTTATACAATAGGTACTAAAAACAAGATAATTGATGTTAGAAAAGATAATTTAGACATAATAAAAACATATCAAGATGAAAGCTTTAGCTTCATAAAAAAAGCAATAAAGACCAACAACGGCTATATTATAAGAAATCATGATGGTAAGATCATTCATTATCGCGAAGATTCAACAACTACTATTTTATCCCTACAATCTGTAGACATAGTAAAAGGCAGAAGTGGAATTTACATATTAACATCAGATGGTATTTATAGAAAAATATCTGAAGACATACCGAAGTCTCTTGCTGGTGAGTATACAGCTCTTGCCGTGATTGATGGTCAAGTAATACAAACAAACCTTGAATCATCAGAGGTAACATCAGAAGGTTATGTATTAGAAAAGAAAGAAATTACGAATCAGGTTCAAGCCTACAGAACGAATAACTATACAATAATACCTTCATTGAATATGGGATTTATTCTAATCAGAGATAGTAGCAATGTTGTAAAGTCCCTAATAAATCCTATCGGAAATATCTGGTCAATAAGCTTGTTAGACAATGAACACATTGTGACTTCTGATGATAGTAGCGAAGTGGAAGTATATAATTCAAACTTTATCCTCGAAGATGAAATAAACACAGGAATATCAGGGCCTAAGTATATCATAAGAAACAATGACTCTTTAATTATTGGGGGGAACAATGGTCTTTATGAGTTTTATGGGGATTTAAAAAAGACAATATTAAGCGATAGCATTGTCACTCTATTTAAAAACCCCAAAAGAACCGAATTAATTGTTGGAACAAAAAATTCAGACATCTACATAATTGATCTACTAGATAGAAAAAAAATTCGAAAACTATCACTAAAAAATAAACACCCAATCTTCCAAATCCAACAGACCTTTGATGGCACACTTCTACTTGCTACTCAAGGTGGCTTGATAAGTATAGATGCTAACGGCAACGAAAAAACAATTTTTGATGATGACTTTGTTTATTGCGTAACTGAGACACCAAGTGAATATCTTTTTGGAACAAGAACTTCAATCTATTCGACTAAAAAAGAAACGTTAAAAACTAATATGGTTTATAACTCAAACAAACCAATCTACTCAATCGCAATTGATGATAGCAATGACTTTATGGCATCTTCTATAAATGAGTTGATTTTAAGCAGAAATGGAAAACTACTCACACTAACGACTGACTATGGTAGTCAAGAAGAATACAATAATCAGAGTGGAATATTCTGGAATGGCATTTTCTTTTTTGGTGGAATATCTGGCGTCAGTGCAATAAATAAAGTTAATGCAATATCATATATTGAAAACAATGTTATAAACACTAATATCAGTGAGCTTTTAGTATTTAACAAAACTGTTAATATAGGCGATAAGCCACTAGGAAAAAGTATATCAAAATCAAAAGCGATTGAGTTAAAATATTCAGACTATCCATTTACATTGAAGTTCAACTCTCCTAAGTCAAGCCATAAACATATTGAATATTTTTATAACCTAAATGGTCTATCTGATACATGGATTACTGCAAAAGGCACAAACTCTGCAACCTACACAAACCTCTCACCTGGTCATTATATTTTTAATGTATTTGGTGAGAACCCTGTCACCGGAGTAAAAGGTCCAGTAAATTCTCTTAATATTTATATATCCCCTCCGTGGTGGCTATCTTATTGGGCAAAATTAATTTATTTCATAACTGTGTTGCTCGTGGCTTTTTTTATTATAAAAGCTGTGTTACGAAAAAGAGAAGTGCAACGCCAAATAGCGCTCAGTGAAGAAAGATTAAAACTTTCCCTATGGGGAAGTGGTGATGAAATGTGGGACTGGGATATAGAAACCGGCAACATTTTCCGTTCCAATATCTGGGGTGCACTTGAGTTTCCGCGCGATGGACACCGTTCTGGTAAATCAGATGAAGAGAGTAATATACATCCAATGGATCAAGAGCGTGTTCGAGAAGCGCTCAATAAACATTTTTATGGTGAAACAGATCATTTTGAAGCCGCATACCGAGTAAAAGGTAAAGATGATAATTGGGTATGGATCTTAGACCGCGCCAAAATTGTAGAACGGGATGACAAAGATAATGCCCTGCGTATGACAGGTACGATTAAAAATATTAGTCAATTTAAACAAAAAGAAGAGCAACTAAAACTCTTCGAAAAAGCCATTGAAAATATTTCTGAAGGCATGTTTATCCTCGACAGCGAATACCGCTTTGTCGAAGTCAATGAAGCTTGCTGTAAGATTTCATTACGTAACCGAACTGATTTTATTGGTAACTTACTCACATTTGATTTATATCCTGAAACCTTCTCCACCCAAATCAGAACCATGCTGAAGCAACAAGGCCGCTGGGCAAATGAAGTGGAAGCCGCAAGAGGAGATAAAAGTCACTTCCATATGGAGCTCACTATCGATGCTATCTATGATGAATTAGGCGAATTGTCACACTATGTCGGTGTTTTTTCAGATATTTCTAGACGTAAGCAGCAAGAAGAAGAACTTAGAAAACTAACCAATAATGATCTCTTAACCGGACTCCCAAATCGCTCCAACTTACAAGTGACCTTAAGTAACCTCGTGAATCGAGAAATAGCCCATGCGTTAATGGTACTTGATCTTGATAATTTTAAACGTATAAATGATTCCTTGGGTCACCAGATTGGAGATACATTATTAAAGCTCGTTGCTGCTCGCATTAAGTCCTTACTTCCTAAAAGTACCAGTATTTACCGTCTAGGCGGAGATGAATTCGCCATTGTATTAGATAAAGGCTCAGATATAAGCGCCAGCGCTGCGATTGCTAACCGTATTATCGAAGGGTTAAAACCCGCTTTTGAAGTGAGTAATGAACAACTAGTCCTAGGATTAAGTATTGGTATAGTACTATTTCCAGAAGATGAGCAAAGTGAGCAGGCATTACTGAGGAAAGCTGACATTGCTATGTACCATGCAAAGTCAGCAGGAGGTAATTGCTATCAGTTTTATTCAGAGTCATTAAATCAACATGCGATTAGGCAGTTAGAAATAGAGAATCTCATCCGTGAAGGCTTAAAAGATGATCTATTTGAAGTTTATTATCAGCCTAAGGTTGATCTTAAGCGCGGTAAAATTGCAGGCATGGAGGCTTTAGTCAGATTAAATCATCCAGTACATGGCTTGATACCCCCAAATGATTTTATTCCACTTGCTGAAGAAAACGGTTTAATTGTTGAAATTGGTGAAATCGTCTTACGCAAAGCCTGTTTCGCAGCGCAGAAATGGCGTGAACAAGGAATATTCAGCGGCAGAGTCGCCGTCAATTTATCGTCACGTCAATTTGCACTCCCCGATATCCAACAACGAATAGAGTCAATTTTAAGACTCACCAAACTCCCCGCTTGTCACCTTGAATTAGAAATAACTGAAGGTACTGTCATTAAGCAGCCGGAAACGGCGATTATTGTCATGCAGCAACTGGCTAAAATGGGCGTTAGTTTGGCACTCGATGATTTTGGCACTGGCTACTCGTCCCTTTCATACTTAAAACGTTTTCCGATTCATACTTTAAAAATTGATAAAGCTTTTGTTGACGATATTGATAAGTCTGATCGCGATCTCAAAATGGTCGATTCTATTATCACTATCGCCCATAACATGGGGCTTTCTGTTGTGGGTGAAGGAGTAGAACAGACTGCGCAATTAAACATTTTACGAGCACTCAACTGTGAAGAAATTCAAGGCTATATTTTTAGTAAGGCTATCAAAGAGACCGAGTTTACCCTGCTACTCCAAGAAGACATGATAAAGCCAAACACCAAAAGCAACATTAATTGATCATTTAGCTCTCCATTTGATTAGCATTTAAAACATTGGCACAACAAGTGCATTAGCACTATCAGTGTCAATAATAAATCAATATCAACTACCCTGAGAGATAATTAGAATGATTAAAGGAATATTCACTGTTGTAGCATTAACATCATCGCTTGCTGCTGTAAGTAATCTTACCTCCTTAGATAGCTTAGATACCTTCTCAGCAGTACCTAATGTACGTTTTAAATCTATAGAATTTACTGCCGTACCAAACGTTCGCGTCAAACAATCTGAAATTGCTGCCGTTCCAAATGTTCGCTTCAAACAAACTGAAGTTACTGCCGTGCCAAACGTTCGCTTCAAGCATATTGAAGTTGCTGCTGTACCAAATGTTCGCTTCAAACAATCTGAAGTTGCTGCCGTTCCAAATGTTCGCTTCAAACAAACTGAAGTTGCAGCCGTGCCAAATGTTCGCTTCAAACAATCTGAAGTTGCTGCCGTTCCAAATGTTCGCTTCAAACAAACTGAAGTTGCAGCCGTGCCAAATGTTCGCTTCAAACAAACTGAAGTTGCAGCCGTGCCAAATGTTCGCTTCAAGCATATTGAAGTTGCTGCCGTGCCAAATGTTCGCTTCAAGCATATTGAAGTTGCTGCCGTTCCAAATGTTCGCTTCAAGCATATTGAAGTTGCTGCCGTACCAAATGTTCGTTTTACCGAAACAACTTTTGCTTAATAGAAATTTTTTATTAAGGAGCTAACATGCTAAATTCAATCAAAAAAGCACTCGGTTTATCCAAGCCAGCGCGTAAAAAAGTTAAGTTGCCAGAAGGCTTAAACCACCTTGAAGTGATTTCTGCGAAAGGTTGGTGGAACTAATTTAAGTCCTGTAGCCATGAGTCTAACTCGTGCACTGTGATGGAAAATTAGGCTAGAAACAATAAAGGGAGCACTAGCTCCCTTTAGTTTTATATGAATATGAAAAGTGTGAAAAGATAGGACATTACATATTGATAGATTAGCTATTTAATATCCCTTCCCCACTACAACGGATTTTCCTCAAAGCTAAATGGCGGTGTGTCGTAAAGAGCGGATAAGCCAGAGGCCCGAGCACAAAACCCAGTAATACCCAATGCATAACACAAAGGCCTGCGGTAAATGCAGCTAAGCCGAAGTACCAAGCAGAGATTAATGCGATAAAGATAACCAGCAAAGCCACAAACCACCTCTTTAAAAAATAACAAAAATCATAAATATAGGGAAATTAATCCCCATCAAAATGCGGATGCTCCTCGCGTAGTATTGCTGATTGATGCACATGTTAAATACGCCGTTTTAACAGCAGGATAAATGTACTCCGCACAGTGCAGAAACGAGCAGCACTCATTCATCGCTACGCTCTCAGCACTGAGCACTGAGCACTGAGCACTGAGCACTGAGCACTGAGCACTGAGCACTGAGCACTGAGCACTGAGCACTGAGCACTGAGCACTGAGCACAACACTCTCGATCAAGGGCTTGGATTATACAAGATCCACATCTAAGTTATGAACATTTTTTAGGCAAAAACATGCCTTATGGCAATAAAAAAAACGGCAATAATCTGCCGTTTTTTGTTCAACCCTGATTGACTAAGACCTAGATTAACTATGACTTAGATTCACTGAAACTTAGAAAAAGTGCGCGTTTTCTTGAGCCATGGTTTTTAAGCGCTCACAAGGTTCGAATCTGCTACCCAATTGGCTTTGATAACCTTCAAGAATTCGCACTAAGTTCGCAGCACCCAAAGTGTCAATATAGTGGAATGGGCCACCGAGGAATGGCGGGAAGCCAATACCGAAAATGGCGCCAATATCACCATCTCTTGGCGATGCGATAATACCGTCTTCTAAACAACGCACCGCTTCGTTGAGCATTTGTACGACACAACGCTCGGCAACCGCTTTTGCGTCTTTATTGGTGCCAGGTTTAATGCCTAACACGCCATAAACACTCTCATCGACAGCTTTGGCTTTCTTGCTCGATGCGCCGTATTGATAGAAACCTTTGCCATTTTTACGGCCTTTACGATCGTCACCCAAAAGCTTGTCAAAAGCCGCTGGCGCTTTAAAACGTTCACCCAATTCTTTTTCGAGGATTGGTGAAATCTTAGCGCCCACATCTATACCCACTTCGTCGAGTAAAGTAATGGGGCCCACAGGGAAACCAAACTTAACCAGCGCTTTATCAAGATGTTCAACACTTTGGCCTTCAAGTAATAATTGCGCGGCCTCATTCATGTACAGCGCAAGAATACGGTTCACGTAGAAACCCGCGCCGTCTTGTACCACTATCGGTGTTTTACCTTGCTTACGGGCAAATGCGACCGTGGTCGCAATGGTTTCTGGCGACGTTTTAGCATGGGCAATCACTTCCACCAGCGGCATTTTTTCTACTGGCGAGAAATAATGCAGACCTATCACGTTCTCAGGACGCGTTGCCGCTTCGGCGATTTGGCTAATAGGCAAAGATGAGGTGTTTGACGCAAAAATGGTGTGCTCACCACACTCACGCTCAATGTCTTTCACCATTTGATGCTTAAGCGCTAAGTCTTCAAATACCGCTTCCACAACGATGTCGGCATCTTTAACGCCTTTATATTCAGTCGTTGTGGTCATCAGTGCCATTAGGTTGTCACGAGCTGCAGGCGTCATATGACGGCGCTTAACCCCTTTATCCAAAAGCTTGTAGGCGTAAGCTAATGCATTACTTAAACCTTTTTCGCTGATGTCTTTGACACGAACGGGGATTTTAGCCTTGGTCGTTGTGACAGATGCGATACCGCCACCCATTAAACCGCCACCTAAGATCACCGCTTTTTTCACTTTACGCGGGCTCGCACCTTCAGCGCCGGTTTCTTTCTTCATTTCTGTGGTCGCGAAAAAAATACTGCGCAGCGCTTCAGATTCTTTCGATACCACTAATTCGGCAAAATGACTGGCTTCGACTTCTAGCCCTTTTTGCATACCCTTAGCAATCCCTTGACGCACGCAGTCAATGATCTTGGCAGGCGCAGGATAATTACCTTGGGTTTTCTTTTCGACCTGCTTAGTCGCTTGATCGAAAATAATGTTACGGCCGAAACTCGTGCCTTCAAGCACTTGATTAACGAGTGACTTTTTAACTGGTTTCGGTGCACGTTTACCCGCAAGCGCCATCTCAACTGCGGTTTGTAACAGAATCGTCTGCGGCACAACATCATTCACTAAGCCCATTTTCAAGGCTTGTTTAGGGCGGATTTGTTTACCGGTCAGCATCATGTCTAAGGCCGTCGTAATGCCGACTAAACGTGGCAAACGTTGAGTCCCGCCGCCACCTGGCAATAAGCCAAGTTGGACTTCCGGAACGCCGAGCATAGTCTTGCCATCATCGCTACATACCCTTTGATGACAGGCTAAGGCTAACTCTAAACCACCGCCTAAACAGGCACCATGGATTGCGGCAACCACAGGAATAGTTAAGGCTTCTAGCTCATTGAAAACTACATGACCTTGTTGGGATAAGGCTTTGGCATCGCTCGCCGTTTTACAAGCATCGAGCATAGAAATATCTGCGCCCGCGACAAAAGAATCTTTTTTGCCTGAGATCAGTACTAAACCGCGAATGCTCGAATCACTTTTGATCTCGGCCAGAATCTCACTGATTTCAGGGCCAAACTGCGCTTTTAGGGTGTTCATGGTTTCGCCAGGAACATCCATAGTCAAAATAGCAATGCCGTCGTCGCGGCGGGTTAAATTAAAGGTCATTTCCATGCCGATTACTCCACTTCCACTATCATAGCCACGCCCAAACCACCAGCCGCACAGGCCGTTGTTAGGCCAGTTCCACCACCACGGCGCTTAAGCTCACGACACACTTGCGTGATCAAACGGGTTCCCGTTGCAGCAAAAGGATGACCGTAGGCAAGCGAGCCGCCGAGCACGTTAAACTTGCTCATGTCGATTTCACCAATCGCGCGGTTACGGCCAAGTTTTTCTTCGGCAAATTTTTTCGAAGCAAACATCTGCATATTCGCTAATGTCTGCGCCGCAAAGGCTTCGTGCATTTCAATCAGGGTAAGATCTTCTAGCTCCATTCCAGCACGTTTCAGCGCCAGTGGCGTCGCGTAAGAGGGTCCCATCAGCATGTCTTGCCACACATCAATGGCGCTAAAAGCGTAGCTCTTAATGTAACCAATTGGTTGATAACCTAAGGCTTTAGCTCGACCTTCGCTCATCAGGATAATCGCTGAGGCACCGTCAGTCAGTGGCGTACTGTTGGCCGCCGTCACAGTACCATGTTGTTTATCGAATGCAGGACGCAGCTTAGCGTATGACTCAAGTACCGAGTTTTCGCGGATATTGTTATCGCGATCGATAAACTGTTTATACGGCGGCACATGGGCAACCATCACTTCGTCACGAAGATGGCCCGAAGCCCAAGTTTCACTCGCTAAGGTGTGCGAGCGGTGCGCTAAGGCATCTTGATCGGCGCGGCTAATATTGTAGGTTTTTGCCATTTGCTCGGCGGTTTGTCCCATAGACAAGCCCGTTGAGTACTCAGCTACCGCAGGCGGCACAGGTAATAAATCTTTAATGCCTAAACGACGGAAAATTTGTAACTTTTGCCCAAAGCTACGGGCTTTATTCAGATCGACTAACGCATGGGCTAATTTTTTCGACACGCCGATAGGCAAGACAGAAGAAGAGTCGGCGCCGCCCGCAATACCGATTTCGATATTGCCCGTCATGATAGATTCGGCCACGTTGACGGCAGATTGAAAGCTAGTTGCACAGGCACGAGTGACACTATAGGCATCGGTCGACACATTCATGCCAGTACCGAGTACGATTTCACGAGCAATGTTAGGTGCAGCGGGCATTTGCACCACTTGTCCATACACTAATTGCTCAATCAGCTTAGGATCGAGTTCAGAGCGCGCCAATAATTCATTGACCACCATTTTGCCCATATCGAGCGCCGATACACCGTGAAATGCCGTGGCTTGTTTTGCAAATGGCGTTCTTAAACCCGCTACAATTGCGATACGCTCGCCCTTGGAGTTCGTAACCTGTTGTCTATCACTCATTTGTCACCCTCTTTATGTGCGCAATCGCTGAGAGATTTCAGGCGGCGCTAGCTATTTCCGTGTTTGACCCATTGTTTTACGGCGAAAAACGCCTAATAACAGGTCTGACCATTAAAGTGTGATCTGATTCTAACTTCTTGTCAGCAAGTTTTAAACACTTGTTTGTTTTTTTAACACTAGCCAAACCCTAAGGGAATTCTTTACCATATCCGTTGTCTATAGCCCACACACGCATTTTCAACATAATAAAACGAGTAGCATCATGCCTTTGAGTCGCTTCCATGCATTACGCACTTACCTAAATAAGGTTGTTTTAGGGCAGCCAGTATTGACCGAAAATCTGCTCATTGCCTTAATTGCCAATGGCCACTTATTAGTTGAAGGTCCACCGGGACTGGCCAAGACCCGTGCGGTGAAAGCCTTATGTGACGGGGTTGAGGGCGATTTCCACCGCATTCAATTTACCCCAGATCTGCTGCCTGCCGATTTAACCGGCACAGATATTTATCGCTCGCAAACTGGCACCTTCGAGTTTGAAGCCGGACCGATTTTCCACAATTTGATCTTGGCAGACGAAATTAACCGCGCCCCCGCCAAAGTACAATCGGCCTTATTAGAAGCTATGGCCGAAGGTCAAGTCACCGTCGGTAAGCACAGTTATAAGCTGCCACCGCTGTTTTTAGTGATGGCAACCCAAAATCCATTAGAAAACGAAGGCACTTATCCCCTGCCCGAAGCACAGCTTGACCGTTTTTTAATGCACTTGAATCTTGATTACCCGAGCGGCGAGACTGAAATCGAAATTCTGCGCCAATCCCGTAAAGAAGCACTCACCCACGAATTGCCGACCACTGAGCCGATTGCACAAGCCGATGTGTTTGCCGCCCGTGACGAAGCCATGGAAATCTATCTCGCCGAGCCACTCGAAAAATACATAGTCGAAATCGTTATGGCGACCCGCGAGCCTTTGCGTTACAGCGAAGACTTAGCGAAATGGCTTGAGTACGGTGTCAGCCCACGCGCCACTATTTCGTTAGAACGCTGCGCCCGCGCCCGCGCTTGGCTGCACGAGCGAGACTTTGTTTCACCGGAAGACATTCAAGCCGTTGCACCGAATGTGTTAAGACACAGATTATTACTCAGCTATCAGGCACAAGCCGAAGGCGTCAGCCGCGATCAGGTGATCAATCACATCTTGAGTCAAGTAGCAGTACCTTAACGGTGAAGATAAAGGTGAAATAAGATGAGTGACACTGCGCGACTCTCAGCCTCGGCCGATGGCTTGCCGCTGTTTGCCGATGGCTTGCATTTAACCGAGCAAGAGCTGCTGGCGTGCCAAAATATCGCCCGCGCTATGCCGGAGCGTTACAGCCGTGCCCGCGCTAACTTAGCGGGCCATCGCAGCAGCTTAATCAAAGGCCGCGGGATGGAGTTTGCCGAGGTGCGCCACTATCAACAGGGCGACGATGTGCGCACCATTGATTGGCGCGTCACCGCTCGCACGGGCAAAACCCACACTAAGTTATTTGTCGAAGAACGTGAGCGCCCTATTCTGTTGTTAATCGACTTGAGCCAAAGTCTCTATTTTGGCTCAAGTTTATTGCTGCAATCGGTGCAAGCAGGACACCTTGCGACCACCTTAGGTTGGAATGCCATTAACCATGGCGATAGACTCGGCGCCTTGATCGCGTGCGAGTCTGAGCATTTAGAGCTCAAACCCCGCAGCCGTCGTCAGGGCATATTGCAATTGATCTCGGGCCTGCGCCGCGTGCATGAGAATCAACTCAATCATGTTGGCAGTGGCCAGCGCGATCCTGATCATATTCTGCGCGCTTGTCAGCGATTACAACGCATCGCCAAACCCGGCTCCTTGGTTTGGATAGTGACCGATGGCAGCCATTTTAGCCCCCAATGTATCGCGCCATTAACCGAGCTTAAACGTCATTGTGATGTGGGCGCCTACCTGATTACCGATCCCCTGCGCCAAGGGACACTGCCGTTACCACACAACTTTAGTTTGCCAGTACGGGATGGGGATGAGGACTTAGTGCTCACCCGCCACAGTTATCAGGCATGGCTCGACATTCAGCTGCGTCAGCAAAGGGACTTTATCGCCATGATGCAGCAACTGCGCGTGCGCACCCAGCTCATCGATGCGGGTGCTCCCCTAGCCCATCAATTGGAATTATTGCGTTAACTATGGATCCAGCAACAGTGAATTCAGAAATAGTGACACCAGTGATAGCAAATCCACAGGCTGCAGTCCCTATGGCTACAGCGCCAAACCCAGCGCTGGCGGATCTGCAGGATATCATTCATCCCGATCCAATCGGCGCTTGGCCTTGGGCAATCGGTTATTGGCTAGTCCTCGGGCTAGTGATTGCTCTCATCACACTCTTAGTTATCTGGCTAAGAAAACGCGCCCGTGACTTCGCGCCGAAAAAAGCCGCGAAACAGTTACTCAGTCAGCTTGATAGACGAGCGCCGTCCTATGTCTCTGACGTTAATAGCCTATTAAAGCGAACCGCCATGAGTTACCTCAGCAGAGAAGCAATAGCCTCCTTAGATGGTGAAGCTTGGGCGACGTGGCTAGACAGCTATTTACCCGCGCCTAAACGCCAACGTATCGGCCACTTGTTGGCCAAACGTCATCAGCCAACGCCGTTGACCTTAGCTGAAGCCAATGAATTACATGAACTCGCACAAGCTTGGTTGGCATCGAAAGTAAAACTGAGTGCGCCTGAGCAGAATCTTGTTCAAGCGAAGGGCTACGTTCAAGCTAGTGGCAACGCTCAAGCTAAAAGCCAAGCGCCAATCCAGCCAGCTGACACCAAACAACCGGAGGCACGATGTTAACAATTGCATGGCCTTGGCTATTGATATTACTGCCTTTGCCTTTGATTTTTTGGCGCCAACAAACCGTACAAGTGGATGGTGGCCGGCTGCAACTCCCCGGAATAAGCCAAACAGGCAAACAAAGCTTAGCGGCCAACACGCGCCAGAGTCGCAAACGCTACTGGCTGATGTGGTGCCTATTAGTGCTCGCTATCGCCCGTCCGCAATGGCTTGGCGAACCTATCGAACTGCCGAGCCAAGGCCGCGATCTGATGATGGCGGTGGATTTATCCGGCAGTATGCAGATTGAAGACATGGTGGTAAATGGTAAAACCGTCGACCGTTTCACTTTAATTCAGCACGTTGTCAGTGACTTTATCGAGCGCCGCAAAGGCGACCGTATCGGTTTAATTCTCTTTGCCGATCACGCCTATTTGCAGGCGCCGCTCACCCAAGATAGACGTTCAGTGGCGCAGTTTTTAAAAGAAGCACAAATCGGCTTAGTCGGTAAACAAACCGCCATAGGTGAAGCCATAGCGCTGGCGGTAAAACGTTTCGATAAAATGGACGAGAGTAACAGAGTGTTGATTTTATTGACCGACGGCTCTAACAACGCGGGCAACATCGAGCCGGAGCAGGCGGCACAAATTGCCGCTAATCGTAAAGTTACCATTTACACTGTCGGTGTCGGTGCCGATGTGATGGAGCGCCGCACACTCTTTGGCCGCGAGCGGGTTAATCCCTCGATGGATCTGGATGAAAACCAGCTTAAGCATATCGCCGAAGTCACCCACGGTCGTTATTTCCGCGCCCGCAACAGTCAAGAGCTAGACCAGATTTACCAAGAAATCGATAAACTCGAACCTGTAAGTCGCGATCAGTTAAGCTATCGTCCGCAGGCAGATTTGTTCTATTGGCCACTGGCACTGGCGTTACTGACGAGCCTGTGGATTGCCTTAGGTCAATTACCATTCTTTGCAGCGCGCCGCGTTAAACCCTCTGTCGCAACCACTTCACAGGGGAACATTAAATCATGAGCCTACATTTTATTCGCCCAGAATGGCTACTCGCCCTAGTGCCACTGGCTTTAGTGTTGTTGAGTTTATGGCGACAACACGAGAGCCACAGCGCGTGGAATCGGTATATTGCGCCGCACTTAGCCAAAATATTGGTCACCCAAGGCAGCAAGAAATCCCGCCGTCCGTTGCATTTATTAGCTTTCACTTGGCTGATTGCAACTTTTGCGCTCGCCGGACCTGCCGTTAATAAACAGTCCTTACCTGTGTTTGCCGCCGAGCAAGGCCGCGTACTGGTGATGGACATGTCTGTGTCTATGTTCGCTACCGATCTTGCGCCGAACCGTTTAACCCAAGCTAAATTTAGGGCTACGGATCTGCTGCGTAATCTTAAAGAAGGTGAAACAGGTTTAGTCGCCTTTGCCGGCGATGCCTTTACTATCAGCCCGTTAACGCGCGATACCGGCACGCTACTCAATTTATTGCCGACCTTAAGCCCTGAAATCATGCCCGTTCGTGGCTCCAACTTAGCAGCAGGTTTAACCCAAGCTAAAACGCTACTGGCTCAGGGTGGGCATATTCGCGGTGATATTATCCTGATGACAGATGGCATAACTGCTGCCCAATTTGATGACGCTAACTCGGCATTAAGTGGCACGCAATATCGTCTTGCGGTCGTCGCTTTTGGGACCAGCCAAGGCGCGCCAATTCGTCTACCCGACGGACAATTGCAGCGCGACAGCAGCAACGAAGTCGTTGTGGCCAGCACTGACTTTGGCCTGCTGCAAAAACTGGCAGCGGATAATAAAGGCGTGTTAATCCAAAATCGCACCGACGGCAATGATCTGGCCCAATTACAACATTGGTTAAGTGATATGGGCGATGCCAAAGCCACAGATCTTGACGGTGAAACCTGGCAGGATCTTGGCCCTTATCTCGCCCTGCTATTACTGCTGCCCGCCCTTTTCAGTTTTAGACAGGGAATCGTGGCAAGCGTTGGATTTGCCACTCTCATTGGCGGCTTACTGCTCGCGGCCGCGCCTCAGCCTGCCCATGCCAGTGTGTGGGACAATGCGTGGAAAACGCCAGATCAGCAAGCGATGCAGGCCTATCAATCCCAAGATTATGCCAACGCCGCTAAGCAGTTTGAGTCACCCCAGTGGCGTGGCAGCGCCCAATATAAGGCCGGTGATTATGAGCAAGCGCTGAAAACCTTCGAGCAAGATAGCTCTGCCCAAGGCCTCTACAATCAAGGCAATGCGCTAATGCAACTCGGTAAACCCGATAAGGCAAAGGAGCGCTATCAAGCTGCACTTGAAAAACAAGCCGATTTTCCTGCGGCAAAGGCCAACCTTGAACTGGCTGAAAAGCAATTGAAAGAGCAGCAAAAGCAGCAAGGTAAAAACGATCAACAGGATAAGAACCAAGATCAACAAGGCGATCAGCAGTCCGGTGATTCCAATTCAGGCGACCAACAATCCGGTAATCAGCAGTCGCAGGATAAACAACAATCTGACCAAGATAGCGCTCAGAAAGATAAGCAAGATCAAGCGGGACAAGAGTCTCAGGATCAACAGGACAATGCCAATCCTGAGCAAAGTTCTGATCAAAGCTCTGAGCAGCAAAAAGCGGATGAGCAACAGTCTGAGCAGGATAAGCAAAATGGCTATGCTCAGGACAAGCAGGATGAAGATCAGCAAGATCCCGCGAAAGATAAAGCGCAACAGGATCAACAAGCCAAGCAGCAAAATGCCGAGCAGGATGCAAAGGAAAATGAGCCTGTAGACGATTCACCAGCGGATAATGAAGCTAAGATGCAAGCGCAGGCTAACACCGATGCCGAGGAGCAAAAATCAGCTGAGCAAGCAAAGCAAAGCGTTGGCGCCAAGGAAGCTCCTGAGAAAGATGCGCAAGATAAACGAGAAGCCGCTATGAGTGAATCGGTCGAAGCGCCGCCAACTAATAGCGAACCGCTTCCCGCAGAAATGCAGCGAGCACTGAGGGGCGTGAGTGAAGACCCCCAAGTGTTACTTCGCAATAAAATGCAGTTGGAATATCAAAAACGCCGTCAAAATGGCCAAATATCAAAGGATAACGAACAGTGGTGATCAGACAATTTTTTATCCTGCTACTCCTTGCCATAGGAGTGGCCCATCCCGCCTTTGCACTCAGCAAAATTGAGGCATCGGTCGATCGTAATCCTGTGATGGAGGGCGAATACTTTGTGCTCAACATCAGCGTCGATGATGAAATCGATACCGGTAAGCTAGACACGTCCGCCCTACTGAAAGACTTTATTGTTGGCCGCACCAGCGTGAGTCGCAGCACACAGATCATGAACTTCGATGCGGTCAAAGAGACTCGCTGGCAAGTGTTGCTCGCGCCAAAACAAAAAGGCCAGTTAACCATTCCAGCCTTTACTATTGATGGCATCAGCTCGGCACCGATCCCACTCAAAGTGGTCGAAACGGGTAGCCAGCCCGCACAGATGAATAACCTATTTATCGATGCCAAAGTGTCAACTGACGAGGCCTATGTCGGGCAGCTCATTACCTACAAGGTCAAACTCTATCTGGCGGTAGAATTACAAAGGGGCGTATTGAGCGCACCGGTCATCGAAGGCGCACAGATCAAACAAATCGGCGAAGATAAGGATGGCTCAGAGATAGTCGATGGCCGCCGTTACCGCGTGATTGAACGCACCTATGGCATTATTCCCGACTTACCCGGCCAAGTGAACATCAAAGGTGCAACCTTTGCAGGCGATGTGTTAGTTGAATCCCAACGCCGCGGCGGCATGTTTGGCTTTAATGAAAGCCGCCCAATGCAAGCAGGCGCGCCCTCACTCACAGTGCAAGTGAATCCTGCACCGACAAGTTTCCAAGGCCAATGGCTGGTTGCCGATTTAGTAGTGTTAAAAGAGAACTTCCCTGAGGATATTAAAGAATTTACCGTCGGTAGCCCTATTACTCGCACTATGACTTTATTGGCTTCCAATGCCGATGAAAATAGCCTGCCAGATATAGTGCAAACCCTGCCTAATGAACTGAAGTCATACCCAGAGAAACCTCAGCGACAAACCTTTGTGCGCGATGCACAAATTGTCTCCCAGTACAGTATTACGTCGGCAATTGTTCCCAGCAAAGCGGGAACATTTACCCTGCCCGAAGTCAAAGTGCCTTGGTGGAATCCACACCTTAAACGTCAAGAAACCGCGACGCTCCCCGCACGCACCATAGTGGTAACTGGCGGTGCCGTCACAGATGCGCCCGCCCAAGCCTCTTGGCAAGCAAATTCAGCGGCCGATAACAATGACTCCTGGATGATTAAGGTGTTTGCTGCGCTATGGCTGATCACTCTCGTCGCTTGGATCATCACTTTAATCGCTTGGCGCCGCGCTTTAAAAAAACCATCGGCCGCCCCGACAGCAATTAACACTTCAATGAGTTCAGCGCAATCAGCGAATATTGCTGGGCTACAAGGATTGGAACAAGCCTGTGCCAGTGGCGATGTGAGCCGCATTATGTTGCAGTTACAGCGCTACTTCAGCGAGTTACAGCAAGTGCCTATGACACTCGATAAAATTGCAGAGCAGTCACCGCAACTCGCACAGGCGATACAGCAACTGCAAATTGCCGCCTATAGTGCGAAGGCCGATGCCAACAGCCATACTGACAGTGCGAATACTAACAGTGCGGATAATAACAAGCTGACCGTAGAGTGCGCCGCGTTGCTTAACGCGGTTAAGGCCTGTGAGCATAAACATTCAAACCCAAAATCGGCGCCATTAAGCCCACTGAATCCTAAGTAAATTATGGGGTTAATGACAAAGAAGCGAGCTCAACTATGCTAAACATTCAGCCAACAAGCCGAAAAAATAAAAATGTTTGCTAACTGGCGTAAGAAATCCGTCGAGCCCGCGGTCTCTTCTGACATGCTAAGTAAACAACGACGATACAACAGCCTAGTCAAGGCGCTACATGCAGACATCTTCCGTTACGCCTACTGGTTATGCGGCGATAAACACGTGGCTGAAGACATTACCCAAGAAACCTTCTTGCGGGCGTGGCGCTCTTTGGATTCCCTCAAGGATGATAAAGCGGCGAAGGCATGGCTGATCACGATTCTTAGGCGTGAGAATGCACGGCGTTTCGAGCGTAAACAGTTCGATTATTCCGACGTTGAGCAAGATACCTTAGAGGACAATATCTCCAATAGCAGTGAAGAGCAGACCGAGCAATATCTGATCCGTCGGCAAATTGGCAAGCTGGATATCGAATACCGCGAGCCACTCTTACTCCAACTGATTGGTGGCTTTAGCGGCGATGAAATTGCCGAGCTGATGGAGCTCAATCGCAACACCGTAATGACGCGTTTATTTCGGGCGAGGAGCCAATTGAAAGAATTACTTGAGAAGAATGATGTGAGAGGTCAATCCAATGGATGAGCTTAAATTTAGACGTCAAGCTTATGAAGATCCTCATAATCAAGATGCTGATTTTCTGGCGCAAATTAATGCTAAGCCAGAAAACCAAGCCTTAATCAATGAGCTCAAAAACCTTGATGCCAAACTGACAAATGCATTGAAAGTAGAGGTGGCGGACGATCTCGCCGATAAACTGATTTTGCGTCAGCAGTTACAACAACACCATAAACACCGCCGTCAGACGGGCTTTTTAGTGGCGATGGCGGCCTCGGTGGCATTTGTGGTGGGGATCAGTTTTAGTCTATTGCGTTTAGGGCCAATCGATTTAGCCGAACATGCACTGGCCCATGTCTACCATGAAGGTGTTGCTTTACAGGTGGATCAAAACGTCAACTTTAATCAGGTCAATGCGCAGCTCGCGTCGATGAAAGACTTTGGCAATGCCAAGTTCACCCAACAACCGGGCAAAGTGTATTACACCTCCTATTGCGATTTTCAAGGGGTGAAAAGCCTGCACTTAGTGCTACAGGGCGAGCAAAGCAAGGTCACACTCTTTATCGTGCCACTCGAAAAACGTATGGTGTTAGACCAAACCTTCGCCGATGGCAAATACCAAGGAATGGGCTTTGAAACACCCGATGCGTTTATTTTACTTATAGGTGAAGATAAAGCAGACCTTAGCTATGTAAAAGACGAAATCAAGAACACCTTCATCTAACCCCATCTTATCTCGGCTATTTTTAAATTAACCTCCGATATTTTCACGCGATCGGAGGTTAGATTTTAATCACACTTCTATCTGCTAATGGGCGATTGTTCAAACATCTGGTAGCATGCTTGCCACTTTTAATAATAACAAGATGGGAAAAGGCAAGATGACGATTGAAACCCCGATTTTAATCACATTTGTTGGTTACTTAGTATTGATGATGGGCATAGGTTTTTGGGCTTACCGTGCTACCGATACTGTTGATGATTATATTTTAGGTGGCCGCAAAATGGGCCCCGCTGTGACCGCACTCAGTGTGGGTGCATCCGATATGTCAGGTTGGCTGTTACTGGGTTTACCCGGCGCGGTTTACTTAGGCGGCTTAGGTGAAGCTTGGATTGGCATAGGATTAATTTTTGGCGCTTGGCTAAACTGGCTATTTGTCGCCAGACGACTGCGTATTTACACTCAACTCGCCGATAACGCCCTCACCTTACCGGATTTCTTCGAGAAACGTTTCCACGATACCCAGGGCTATCTCAAGCTCGTCTCCGCAATCACTATTTTAGTGTTTTTCACTTTCTATGCTTCCTCAGGCATGGTCGGTGGCGCGATTCTATTTGAAAAGGTCTTTGGTCTCGATTACACAGTGGCGCTGGTGATTGGCTCAGCCATCATAGTCGGTTACACCTTTATTGGTGGCTTCTTTGCTGTGTGTTGGACAGACTTCTTTCAAGGCTGTTTGATGCTTGTCGCCCTCTTAATCGTCCCCTTTGCCGTTTTCTCTCACCCTGAAAGCCACGCCGGAATTGAAACTATCGATCCTGCGATGTTGGCCTTGGTCAGCGACAAAACCACAGTGATAGGCATGTTGTCTTTACTCGCATGGGGTCTTGGCTATTTTGGTCAGCCGCATATTTTGTCGCGCTTTATGGCGATAGGCAGTGCCGATGCCCTGCCCTTATCGCGCCGTATTGCCATGAGCTGGATGGTCTTATCTTTAATTGGCGCATTAGCCACAGGTATTGCTGGTTCTCTGTATTTCGCTAACGCCCCACTAGCGAATTCAGAAACGGTATTTATTCATTTAGCCCAAGCCGCGTTTAATCCTTGGATTGGTGGTCTACTCATCGCGGCCATTTTGTCGGCCATCATGAGCACTATAGATTCACAGTTACTGGTGTGCTCAAGTGTTATCACTGAAGATTTTTACCGTAAATGGTTACGCCCACAAGCGGATGACCGCGAGTTGATGATGGTCGGTCGCATGGGCGTGCTGGCGATTGCCGTGATCGCAGGCATCATTGCCCTTAATCCTGAAAGCAGTGTATTAAGCCTTGTGAGTTATGCATGGGCTGGCTTTGGTGCGGCCTTTGGTCCTGTGGTCTTGTTATCGCTATTTTGGAAGCAATACAGCCGTAATGGCGCCATTGCTACTATTATTGTCGGCGCATTAACGGTCGTAATTTGGAAGCAACTGACGGGGGGTATTTTCGAACTATACGAAATCCTGCCAGGATTTGTATTCGCCACATTTGCCGGTATTTTGGTGAGCAAATTGTCTGCACCGAGTGAAAATGTAACAACAGAGTTCGAACAATTTAAGTCTGCACTTTAGTTTCGACACGCTTGTATAACTTAAAAAGCGCACACTTGTGCGCTTTTTACATTTTGTATCCTTTTAAATACTCAACACACAATTACAAACCGTTAACGTCAATTGAAACCTATCGTTAAACCCAAAGCCCTTCATATCAAGCATCTGGCCAGACCATTCAAGCGTACTAAAGTTCAACCTCTGTTTTAAAGGTTTTTAATTAACTGAAAATTAACAATTTTCACATCTGGTCGGACTTGTTGAGGGTAGATTCAGTCCATAAGATGCCGAATACTAATAAATGGATTTAAATACTTTCGGCTGACTAGGACCGAATAAAAATCCAATACTTATAAAAAATAGAGAGAATTATAATGAAAACATTCAACAAGACACTCATTGCCGTTTCTGTCGCATTAGCAAGTACTCAAACCTTAGCTTCAGGTTTTCAACTCAACAGTCAATCAGCCACAGGTATGGGCCGTGCATTTGCTGGTGATGCGGTTATTGCCGATAACGCTTCTGTGTTATCACGTAACCCTGCTGCTATGGCATTATTCGATAAAGATGCGATCTCATTCGGCTTAACTTATGCCGATATTACTGTTGATGTTAAAGACGTTAACTTTGCCGGTGGTGCCGTTGACTTAGGCAGCATCGATGATGCGGGTAGCTCTAAAATTATCCCTAATATTTTCTACATCCACCCAATCGACGATAAGTTCGCCGTGGGCTTTGCTGCGTTTTCTAACTTTGGTACCGGTACCGATGCCAGCTCACTTTCAAAGAGTTTACCTGCAAACTCACCAGCACCTTATGATTTACTCGGCGAAACAGAAGTCACAACGGTTAACTTTAACGCCAGCCTTTCATACCGTATTAATGAAATGTTCAGTATCGGTGCGGGTGTGGATGCCATCTACGGTGAAGGTCGTTTAACCCGTAACATGGGCACTACGCCTTTGGTTGACGTCGACGCTGACGGCTGGGCCTTCGGTGGTATAGTGGGTGCCACTATTGAGCTAGATAAAGATAACCGTTTCGGTATCAGCTATCGTTTCAGCCCGACAGTGAATGTTGAAGGTGATATCAATACCGTCTCGATGACAACCATTCCTGGTGTAGGTACTGTTCCGGTTGCGACCAATTTTGATAGCTTAGATGTTCCACTAGCGGATATCTTCCAAGTTGCAGGTTTCCATCAAATCACCCCTAAGTTTGCTCTGCACTATACTGCGCAGCACACACAGTGGGGCAACTTTGATCAAATCACGGCTAAAGATGGTACAGCCACGATTGCAGCTGTTGGAGTGACTCAAGCCGTAGGTGATGTTGCTCTGAAAGAATACCAATGGAAAGATTCATGGTTATTCAGCCTAGGTGGTACTTATACTATCAACGAACAATTCACCGTTCGTGCAGGTTATATGCATGACCAAGGTGTTGTGGACGAAATTAGCTCAATTTCATTCCCTGACTCTGACCGTAACTGGTATACAGCGGGTATGAGCTACCACATCAACCCACAAAACACCGTTGACTTTGGTATCGCTTATATTAAAGGTGAAAAAGTTCACCTGATCGAAAACAGTGCTATCACAGGTCCTGTTAATGCAATTACTGAGTCAAGTGGTATGTACTACTCAGTTCAATACAGCTACCAGTTCTAAGCTAAACGCTTAACCCAAAAGCCGCATTTTTTGCGGCTTTTTTGTATCTTAAGCATTTATTGCCTAAAGTTAATTCATACTCCTGTAAACGCAGCTACGGCTATGGCTAAAGTCATTGGACTCGGTGGAATTTTCTTTAAAAGTGCAGATCCCGTTACCTTGGCAACTTGGTATAAAACCCATCTTCAGGTCCCCATTGAAAACTGGGGCGGCGCCGCGTTTTATCACACAGATAAAGCGACACTCGGCTACCATGTTTGGACGCCCTTCGCCCATAGCACTGACTATTTTGAGCCTTCAGATAAGAGCTTTATGTTCAATTTTATCGTTGATGATCTGGCGCAGGCGCTCATGCAGGTCGAACAAGGTGGCGGTCAGCTCGTGGGTGGCATTGAAGATTCAGAGTTTGGCCGCTTTGGTTGGTTTATCGATCCCGACGGCAATAAAGTCGAATTATGGCAGCCAAGTGTTATTCCTCCGGAAAAATAGCCCGTCTCAATAAAGCGACATCAAGCTGATATCGCCAACTTGTCTCCCTCAAATCTTAAGCGGTATCTATCCCGAATAAACCCAGTGCATGACTTAGGTTTATTGGGTATCGTAGGCTGAGTTTATCTAATCAAGAGATTCTTTTTATGGAAAAAAATAACATCCTTCCTGCCCTGCTGCTGGGCGGTTTCCTTTGTGCTGGGCTTGTGTATGTTGGTCAGACAGCGAGCACAGCGTTATTGCAGATGAAAGCTATGGAACGCACAGTGACAGTCAAGGGCTTAGCGGAAAAAGAAGTCAAAGCCAATGTAGCGATTTGGCCAATCAATTTCACTGAGGTCGATAATAATCTGCCTAAACTCTACGAGACGGTTCAGCAAAAAACCGACCGCGTTGTGGCGTTTTTAAAGGAACAAGGCTTTAGCGATAGCGAAATTACGATTTCATTACCTTCAATTGAAGATCGCCAAGCCCAAGGTTATGTCGATCCCAATGTCAGATACCGTTACTCGGCAAAGGTGAATTTGTCGGTTTATACCCCGCAAATTGATTTAATGCTCAATACCCGTAAGCAGATGATTAGCTTAGTGAAGGAAGGCATAGCGATCGCCAGCCAAGAGTATGATAATCGCACCGAATTCCTGTTTACCGATCTCAACTCAGTCAAGCCTGTGATGGTGCAAGAAGCCACTCAAAATGCCCGTGAAGTGGCGGAAAAATTTGCTAAGGATTCAGATTCTCGCCTCGGAAAAATTAAAACCGCCAGTCAAGGCCAGTTTACTATTTCGGATCGCGATAACAGCACGCCTTACATTAAACAAATTCGCATTGTGTCCACACTCACCTACTATTTAAATGACTAAATATTAGGCTTAGTCGGAACTCACTGAAACTATGGGAATAAGGCACTTATGGGCCTTATTCCTAAATTAGGAAAATACACTATATTAAATTTTTCTAATAAATATTGATTGCCTATTGAAAACAACTCCATTAGAATTTACTCATGAATTGCATCTGGGATGATATAAATTATGACGTCAATTTCTCGCGTTCTTTTCTTACTGCTGGCGCTTGCCAGTACTCAAGTTCAGGCTGCCTCAGTCGAAACCATCGAAGTCTTAACTAAACCCTACGCCAACTGGGTCAACTTAGATGCCACCATAGAAGCAGTAAAAGCGGCGACTGTGTCAGCGCAAACCTCTGGCCGTATTGTCAAACTCAACTACGATGTTAACGATGTTGTCCCAGAGGGAGCTGCGCTACTGGAGATCACCAGTAAAGAGCAAGGCGCTGAACTGGCGAGCTTTGAGGCCGATTTAGCTAAAGCCAAAGCCTTGAATGTCGAAGCACAGGCGCAATATAAACGTTATAAAGAATTATTCCCCCAAGGCGCGATTTCTAAGGGCGCGATGGATGAAGCCACCGCCAATGCTAAAGCAACAGAACAGGCCGTCAGTGCAGCACAAGCCCGCGTTATCAAAGCCAGCGAATCCTTAAAATACACTGTCGTTTCAGCGCCTTTTAGTGGTGTAGTCACAGAGCGTTTTGTCGAACTGGGCGAAACCGTGAGCCCAGGACAAGCGCTACTTTCAGGGTTTTCCGCGAGTCAAATGCGCGCCATTACCCAAGTGCCACAGCGTTACATTAACCAACTTAAAAATGCCCCTGAATTTCTCGTCCGTTTAAGTGATGGCCGTGAGTTAACCTCAACCGACCTCACGATTTTTAGTTTCGCCGATCCCGTCAGCCACAGTTATCAAGTACGCATTAATCTGCCAGAAAATGAAGCCAATCTTCAACCCGGCAGTTGGGCAAAGGCTTCATTTAAAAATGGCGAGCGAGAAAAAATTCAATTGCCCACCTCAGCGCTACTGACAATGAACGAACTGAGCAGCGTTTACCTTAAAAAAGGCGAAGAATTTGTACTCACCCAAGTCCGTGTCGCTAGTCCCATAGATGGCGAGGTCGAAGTGCTGGCGGGCCTGAAGTCGGGTGACAAGGTTGCCCTTGATGCCTACCAAGTGTTGCTCAGCAAAAAGCAATAAATTCCCAGCGACTTAAGCTTTGTCGAGGTTGTTTTATGAAACATGCTCCAGTACCACAAACCACACTTGGGATTTCCGGACGAATTGCCGCCGCCTTCCAAAATAGCGCCATCACGCCGCTATTAGCGCTTCTCGGACTCTTACTCGGCTTATTTGCTATTTTGGTGACGCCAAAGGAAGAAGAGCCACAGATTGATGTCACCTTTGCCGACGTGTTTATTCCTTTTCCCGGCGCGACACCTACCGAAGTTGAAAACTTAGTCACCTTGCCAGCGGAACAAGTGATCTCCGAAATCAAAGGCATAGATACTCTGTACTCGTTCTCCCAACCCGATGGCGCGCTGATTATCGTCATCTTTAAGGTCGGCGTCGCGCGCAATGATGCCATCGTCAGCCTGTACAACCAGATTTATTCCAATATGGATAAATTGCCAAGAGGCGCAGGGGTGGGCGATCCGCTAATTAAACCCCGCGGCATCGATGATGTGCCCATTGTCAGTTTGACCTTGTGGTCAAAGGACAGACAAGTCTCTGCCGAGCAACTGACCCATGTCGCCCTTGGATTAGAAACCGAAATTAAGCGCATTCCCGGTACCCGCGAAATCTATACCGTAGGTCAGCACGACATGGTGGCCAACATACGTATCGATCCCGCCAAGATGAACAGCTTTAATCTGACCTACGACAAGTTAAGACAGAGTCTAAATGACAATAATATGGTCTCTATGCCTGCATCCTTAGTGCAAGGTAATCAAGAGATTAAAGTTCAGGCTGGGCAATTTTTACAATCCATAGACGATCTCAAACAACTAGTTGTCAGTGTCTATCAAGATAAACAAGGCAAGCATATTCCGATTTATTTGGCGGATATTGCCGAAATCAGCTTGAAGAGTGATATTCCTAAACAGAGCGTTTGGCACGCAGATAAAACCGATATTTATCCCGCCGTCACTATCGCTATCGGTAAACAAGCGGGACAAAATGCCGTCGATATCGCCGACAGTGTGATTGAGCGGATTGCTAAGGTCGACAATGTATTGATCCCCGCGAATGTCGAAGTCACAGTGTCACGTAACTATGGCGAAACCGCGGCGGATAAATCTAACACCCTTATTTTAAAACTGATTTTTGCCACCAGCGCCGTAGTCGTACTGGTCTTTTTAACCATGGGCGCACGCGAATCCTTAGTCGTAGGTGTGGCCATTATTATCACGCTGGCGATCACCCTTTTCGCCTCTTGGGCGTGGGGATTTACCCTAAACCGCGTGTCCTTGTTCGCCTTGATTTTCTCTATCGGCATCTTGGTCGACGATGCCATAGTCGTGGTTGAAAACATCCACCGGCACATGGCGCTCGGCAAAAAGTCCTTTAGTGAGCTTATCCCTGTGGCGGTCGATGAAGTCGGTGGCCCGACGATTCTGGCGACGTTCACTGTTATCGCGGCACTGCTGCCGATGGCCTTTGTGTCAGGCTTAATGGGGCCTTACATGAGCCCGATTCCCATCAACGCCAGTATGGGCATGTTAATTTCCCTCGTAGTGGCATTTGTGGTCACTCCTTGGCTCAGTCGTAAACTGCTGAAACACAATGACAAGCACGATAGCGCCCAAGCCTCACACGAGGATGAAGCTGAAACTAAGATGGTGCGCCTCTTTACTCACTTAATTGGTCCTTTCCTGCTGGGTAAAAATTCCCGCAAGGCAAGAGTGGGACTGGCTGCCGGCGTATTTGTGTTGATCGGTATCGCCGTCGCGCTCCCCGTGGGTCAGCTCGTGGTGCTTAAAATGCTGCCCTTCGATAATAAGTCCGAGTTTCAAGTGATGGTTGACATGCCAGAAGGCACTCCCGTAGAGCAAACACAAAGAGTATTGCAGGATTTGAGTCGCTACCTAACAACCGTCCCTGAAGTCGATCATCTGCAATTGTATGCGGGCACTAACGCGCCTATGAACTTTAACGGCTTAGTGCGCCACTACTTCCTGCGTCACAGCCAAGAGCTTGGCGACATTCAAGTGAACCTAGTCGATAAAAAACACCGCAAACGCGACAGCCACAGCATAGCGGTATCGGTGCGAGACGATCTGCAGCAAATTGGCGAGCAATATCAAGCCAATATCAAAGTAGTTGAAGTGCCACCTGGACCGCCAGTGTGGTCGCCGCTGGTTGCCGAAGTGTATGGCCCAAGCCCCGCAATCCGCGAGCAAGCCGCTTACGAGATGCAGGCGCTGTTCCATGAAACCAAAGATGTGGTCGATATCGATATTTTCTTGCCCGCTGCCCAGCAAAAATGGCAAGTGATGATCGACCGCAGTAAAGCCAGCCTGATGGCCGTGCCCTACAGCAATATTGTCGACTTGATTGCCACCTCCGTTGGCGGCAAAGATGTGAGTTATTTACATCAAGCCCAGCAAAAACAACCGATACCGATCCGCCTGCAATTAAACGAAGGTGCGAAAGTCGATTTAGAGCAAGTGCTGAATATGAAGTTACTGAGCCAAACGGGGCAATCTGTGCCTGTCTCTGAGCTAGTTACCATCAAACGCGGCAAAATCGATGCACCGATTATCCATAAGAATATGATCCCTATGATCATGGTCGTCGCCGATATGTCGGGGCCACTGGACAGCCCACTCTACGGCATGTTCGACATGGCGGGCAAAATTGATGGCGCCGATGGCTTAGGGTTTGATCAACATTATATTCACCAACCCACAGGGCTAGACTCGGTCGCCGTGTTGTGGGATGGCGAGTGGAAAATCACCTACGAAACCTTTAGAGACATGGGCATCGCCTATGCGGTCGGCATGATCGCCATTTATCTCTTGGTAGTGGCGCAGTTTAGATCGTATCTCGTGCCGCTCATCATCATGGCGCCAATCCCATTAACTGTGATTGGTGTAATGCCAGGCCATGCCCTGCTCGGAGCGCAATTCACCGCGACGTCCATGATAGGCATGATAGCGCTGGCGGGGATTATTGTGCGTAACTCGATATTATTGGTCGATTTTATCAATCAAGAAACTGCATCCGGCGTGCCCTTTGAGCGGGCAGTGATCCACTCGGGTGCCGTGCGGGCCAAACCCATTATGCTCACCGCATTAGCGGCCATGATAGGGGCGCTGTTTATCCTTGATGATCCGATTTTCAATGGCTTAGCGATCAGTCTTATCTTTGGTATTTTTATCTCGACCATACTGACCTTAGTTGTTATCCCAGTGCTGTACTACACAGCAATGAAAAACCGCATGAATACTATTCAGATACAGACACAAACACAAAACTAACCACAACAAAGGCAGTCGCCTAGGCTGCCTCAAGGAGTAAGGTATGTCATTAGAACGCAGCATTATGGCTTTTGCCGGATTTATGGTGTTACTGTCACTGGTGTTAACCGCCTATGTGCACCACAACTTTCTGTGGTTAACCGCATTTGTTGGCGCTAACCTGTTCCAAAGTGCTTTTACTGGTTTTTGCCCTGCCGCCATGGTTTTACGCAAATTGGGTGTAAAATCAGAGGCTGAAATTGCCAAGCAAAGCTAAGCCACACAAAGTCACTACTTAATAGTTAAGACTTAAGAGTTAGGTAAGCAAGTAACCGCTTGGCTAAAACAAGCTTGCCCAAAAGATCGTCAAGGAGAGATAAAGTGACCCACAACCTAGTAATCCGTGGCCAAAGCCTAATGCGCTTAGCCCTGTTAAGCCTGCAGTCGCTGGTACTCATGCCACTGCTACTAATGCCCATGATGGCCAGCGCCACCAACCAAGATCCTGTAATCGCATGGGATAAAATTGCCGCTGGCGCTATGGTGCTCGATGTCAGAACGCCTGAGGAGTTTGCCGAAGGTCATCTAGCCAATGCGGTAAATATTCCCTTTGAGCAAGTGGCAGAGGAGTTTGCTAAGCGCGGCATCGCCAAAGATGCCCCTGTTGTCTTGTATTGCCGCAGTGGTCGCCGTAGCAGTGTCGCAACCGAAGCCTTAGTCGCTGCTGGATACACTCAAACCTATAATGGTGGCGGTTACTCCACCTTAGTTGAAGCGCAAAAAACGCCCGCTAAGTAATTCACAGCCATCGAATAGGCTCTAGTGCGGGGAAGCAAGCGTTAATCACTTAAGCACTGTCACCTCGCTCTAGTCATTCAAGGTTTAACGGCTAAAAGCGCCCTAAGGCGCTTTTTTATTGTCTAAGTGAATAAGCTTACTTTAAGCAATAGCCTATCAATCAACATTGCTTTATATAAAAAGCTTTTTATCCACCCCAACATTAGACTTCTAAGATAGCGGGTGAATGGCGAGATATTGAAGTGTCTTATTAGCGTAAATCGATTCAGATAAAAATTAATAATCGTTTTCGCTGCTACACAAGTAACATAAATGAGCCGATGTATAGCAAAAAATTAACTATCTAACATGTTCAAAACGTAGATGACCTTCATTAACGCCAGTCTCACTAAAACCATTGGAAATCAAAACCCTTTTTGATGCTTCATTTTCCGCTAAAGTATGAGCAATAATGTTCTTTGTTTTTTCAAAAGAGTAAGCATGGGAAACGAGTGTATTAACAATTTCAGTAGCATAGCCACGACGCTGCCACTCAGGTAGCACTGAATAACCAATTTCAACCATACCATGACTATCTGGAGGTCCAAAGTAACCACCAGAGCCAACTAGCGTTCTCTCTCCTGACACAGGATTAATATCAACTGCATACCAGCCATACCAACCTTTTGCTGCTTCACCGCCATTTTCATAGCAAGCAAGGAAAAACGCCATTGCATCACAATCGTATTCACCACTAGGCCAAGCATTTGAAACAATTGCATTTAATTTTTCCGCAAGTAACTGTGGTGTTTCAAGCTCTATATGAAGATGATCAGCTGAAGAAGATATCAATACGATCCGCTTAGATGTTATATTTTTTATAATTTTTATTTACTCCAATTTAGGATTTATAGTGCACAGCCTTAAATTCGTGCACTCACTCGCTTAAACCATGCCACAAGAAAACACTTAACCTCATGAATTAATTTAACTTACCACCCATCCAATAGACACGCTATTAGGCAAAATGCTTATATGTTAAATTTTATAAAAATGCTAAAAATTCAAGCTTATACATGCAGATTATTAGAAGTAAAGCGCCACACTAATGGGCGTTATGATTATTTAAATGAATATATTTTTAGACTGTTCTAACGATGAAAAATAAATAAGATTATTTAAAATTTTTAATTGAAAGTTACCGACATAATTAGCCTCACAAACATAATTGAAGCATGTACGAGTTCGCAATGGTAGCTCATATCCTGAACCGCTATTTTGGATAATGTAACACTCAGTATTTTCCGTTATCAGCCACATCGCATGCTTTCACTTCTCGTTTTGCCGCTCACATTCCCCTTCAAAAAACACGTCAACAAATTAGCGTGAATGGCTTAACCGTCGTCAATGAATTGGCAACCGCCACTCCCTTGACAGGATTTTGCAACAATTTCGCATAATCAATCACTTGAGAAAATCTCATTATTATCCTTAAACTTTAAAGCTAAATTTAGTTATTTGTAATCACAAAAAAATATATGTATAAATTTCAATACCATGGAAACAAACAAATCAATATAAAGTACTCATATTGACCGTAAATTCGCATTTGCTTATTCATTTTTACCACATAAAAAAACAAAAATTTGAATAGAATTTGGTTACAACTCGTTACATTTTGAATTTATATTCACATTAACTGCTTATAAAATCTAGATTTTTACAAGCAGCCATACCATTAACAATTGATTTACAAATACTTTAGTCGCAGATAAATTCACTAACCGAGTAGCATCTGAGTCGTAGTTATTCTTATGAAACATAAAATAATAATGATTAACACTAAATTGACCATGGAAGAAGAACATGACAATCAACAGAACCACTAAAATAGCGTTAAGCCTTTCAAGCTTAGCTATTGCGATCTCAGCCGGTGTACAAGCAGCACCACAAGCCCCAGGTTTTGCCGCAGAATTACAAGCACAAACCTCTCCACTGCCAAAGCGTTACATTGTGAAATTTAAAAACGCCGATGCAGCGGCCATTATGTCGGCCAGTAATGTGCAATCAATGAGTGATCAGCAAGCGAGTGACGCGACAACTGATACGCTGCCAAGCACGATGAATTATCAGCCACAAATGGCGGAAATCAGTTCACAGCACACTGCATTGAATAAAGTGCAAGCGAAAGAAATGAAGCGTATCGGCCGCAGTAACAGCTACTCGGTCAAACTCGATGCTAACGGCATCAATACCTTAAAGAAACGCGCCGATGTGGAATATGTTGAAGAAGACATGCCGCGTCACTTACTGAGTGAAAGCACTCCCTGGGGCCAAACCTTTGTGGGGGCGACTCAGTTAAGCGATAGCCAAGCGGGCAACCGCACGATTTGTATTATCGATTCTGGCTACGACCGTAGCCACAGCGAATTGGGTGGCAACAATGTCACGGGTACCAATAACTCAGGTACAGGCAACTGGTTTGAGCCGGGCAACAACAACGCCCACGGCACTCACGTTGCTGGCACGATTGCGGCGATTGCTAACAATGACGGCGTGATCGGCGTAATGCCAAATCAAACTGCCAATATTCATGTCGTAAAAGTGTTTAACGAATCGGGCTGGGGTTACTCTTCATCCTTAGTGGCCGCAGTAGATACTTGTGTTGCCAACGGCGCTAACGTTGTCACTATGAGTTTAGGTGGCGCGGGTTCCAGCACCACTGAGCGTAACGCTCTGGCTGCACATTATAACAATGGTGTGCTCTTGATTGCCGCTGCAGGTAACGATGGCAATAGTGCTCACAGCTATCCAGCATCCTACGATGGCGTGATGTCAGTCGCCTCTGTGGATAATCATAAAGATCACTCGGCATTTTCCCAATACACCAACCAAGTGGAAATATCTGGCCCAGGTGAAGCGATTCTGTCGACGGTTACCCGTGGCGAAGGCCGTTTAGCCGATATCACTATCGGTGGTCAGTCTTACTTTGATTCAGGTGTCGTGCCACATAATCGCCTCATTTCATCGGGCGGCAGCTATGTGCCTGCGCCATACAATGGCACAGCGACAGCCACACTTGCCGAATGTAGCGTCAGCGGAACTAGCTTCAACTGCGGCAACATGACCAATAAAATCTGTTTAGTGGAACGTGTTGGCAATCAAGGCACAAGTTACCCAGAAATCAATGCGGCTAAAGCCTGTAAAAATGCCGGTGCCAGTGCGGCGATTGTTTACAGTAACGCGGCATTACCGGGCTTACAAAACCCCTTCCTTGTCGATGCAAACAGTGAAATCAATATGGTTTCCGTGTCTGTGGATCGCGCAACAGGTTTAGCACTGCGTAATCAATTGGGCGCGACAGCAACAGTCAGCAACCAAGGCAATAAAGATTACGAGTACTACAACGGTACTTCGATGGCGACGCCACATGTGTCAGGTGTTGCAACCTTAGTCTGGAGCTATCACCCAGAGTGTAGTGCCGCGCAAGTTCGTAACGCATTGAAAATGACCGCAGAAGATCTTGGTACTGCGGGTCGTGACAACTACTATGGTTACGGTTTAGTCAATGCAGTTGCCGCGAAAACCTTCTTAGATGCCTCTTGTACTGGCCCAACGGGTCCGGTTGATCCAACACCAACCGATGGCGTGTTAGTTAACGGTGTGGCTAAAACAGGCTTAGGCGGCGCAGCGAGTGAAGAACTGCACTTCTCCTTTGACGTACCACAAGGCGCAACTAACTTAGGCTTTGTAATGAACGGTGGTACAGGTGATGCGGACTTGTATGTGCAATATGGTGCAGCGCCAACTACAGCTAACTATGATTGCCGTCCGTATAAAAGTGGCAATAGCGAGTCTTGCCCAATCACCAATATCCAATCAGGCACTTACTACGCCATGCTGAAAGGCTACTCGGCCTTCACTGGTGTGTCATTAACAGCAAGCTACACAGCATCTAGCGGCGGTACTCCACCGACTACGCCTGCAAGCTATAGCAACACTGATAACTACAACATCCCTGATAACAAAGCAGCAGGGATCACTAGCCCAATCACAGTCACTCGCACCGGTGATTCAGGCACTGTGACTGCGGTAGTGAACATAGTCCACCCTTACATTGGTGACTTGAAAGTACAGCTGATCAGCCCTTCTGGTAAAACAGTTACATTGCATAGCAACACAGGGGCAGGTGCTGCCAATATCAACAAGAGCTATACCGCTGATATGACGGGTGCGAATTCGAACGGCATATGGAAGTTGAAAGCCGTAGACAGTGGCCGTGGTGATGTGGGTTATATTGATAGCTGGGAGCTGAGCTTCCAATAAATCCAAATCGATACGCTTACTGAGAAATGAAAGTAATAAATGAAAAGAGCCTGCAATCGCAGGCTCTTTTTTTACAAGATACGTTAAATATCTTTGAGGATTTCAGGTTCGATCAACACGCTGGTCTCATTATCCGATAGCCAAATTTGGCCTTCGCTGATAGAAATCTGCAATGCCATATTGCGCCCAACAAAGGCTTCCATCGCCGTGACCGACTCTTCGGCAATATTCCACACGGTTAAATTCTGGTAACGCTCTAACGCCTGCTGATTCTGTTTCCACCAAATGGGTACACTGCGGCCACCATAGGTAAATAACTGCACAACTTTGGCACGGCCACTGGCCTTTCGCAGCCATTTCTCATCGGCCTGACCAAACTCAACCCACAGATCAATTTCGCCTGATAGGGTTTTGTCCCACAGCTCTGGCTCGTCATCGACGCACAAACCTTTACTGAAACTTAAGGTTTCGCTGGCATTCACAATAAACGCCAGTAAACGCACCATCATGCGGCCATCGGTTTCGGAAGGATGCTGGGCAAGCGTCAATTGATGGTCTTGGTAATAATTCCGATCCATATCGGCTATCTGTAAATTGACCTTAAACACGGTCGCTTTGAGGGCCATAGTCATCCTAAATGCAGAGTGAAATCCTGAAACAGCGAAATCCTAAAATAAGGCTGCCGAGTCTACCTGAGACTCGGCATTAGCTCAAACGAACAATAAGATACGTCCATCAAATCGAACAGAAAGTGCAATCGGACAGAAGGCTGAATCGATAAGAAATTAAATCGCGCCGGGTCGCAGATGCTTAGCCATGGGGAAATGCGCCTTCAACTGACTGATTTTTTGCGTATCAGCCACTAGCAACATGCGAGTGCCCTGCTCGTACTGCTGGCTCAATTCACTGAGTGCGGGTAACTCACCACGATTGGCGTCTCGACGCACTAATTCTGCCAATTCGTCGCTCAACTCCCCTTGGCTATAGATCCAATCGAGGCGCTGCAGTAACGGCATGGCAGCGAGCGGCAGTAAGTCCACAGAGGTTGCATCATCCAGCAAAAGGATTTCGCCGCGGCTAACTAAATGATTAAACGCATTATGGTAATGCTCGGCGGTACGACTATCGAAACGGTCGCCATTGGTATCGAAAAAACGCTCCCAAAATAAGCGACGTTTCGAGGTTGAATCGAGCTTGTCTTGCACTTCGACGCGTCTATCGGCGACAAAGTCGAATAAAGGCTTGAGTGATTGCGGTAGGCTGGATTCTAAGCGCGAGCGAATCGTGCGTGCAAATACCGGTGCCGCGCCCGCAGTGCTGATCGCGACCACTAAACGGCCTCTATCGACAATCGAAGGGGTGATAAAACGGCAAAATGCCGGATTATCAACGGCATTAACCCAAATACCACGCGCGGTGGCTAGAGTCGCCAACTCGGCATTAAGACTGTCGTTTGCCGTGGCTAAATACACCAGATCATAATTTTGAATATCGGCGTGGACCACTTCACGCTGGGATAGCAGAATACGACCCGTATCGGCATAACGCTGCACTTCAGGATTCACCTCAGGGGCTATCACATGGATACTGGCTTCGGTACGTGTTAGCAGCGCCAGCTTACGGCTCGCCACATCACCCGCCCCCACCAGCAAGACATTTAAGTTAACCGTATCGACAAACAAGGGGAAATATTGCATTAGATGAGATCCTGAACGCTTAATCCTGCACGACTGGCAGTTGACGCTGTACCCAGCCTTTATAGCCACCAATCAAAGAGGCAACGCAGGTGTAACCCATGAGTTGCAGATTATGGGCCGCCAAGGCTGAGCGCGCACCACCTGCGCAATAGAGTAATATGGGGGTATGTTTATCGGGGAAACGTGCTTCGATATCACGCTCTAAAATACCCCGACTTAAATGTTTCGCTTGGGGTAAATGATCCTGCAGCCACTCGCGATCCTCACGCACATCCACAAGATGCCAGCTATCATCAGCCTGATAGGCTTCAATGGTCACTTCGGTGATGTTAGGCAGAATTGCGTCAACAAGGGCGGAAAAAGCACTGGGATGCGGCATCACTGACTCCTAGATAAGATATTGAATGACATGATGAATGTCAGCTTATCAGCAAAGTGTAATCTTCTCATCCAGTAGACGCAATCTTTCAGCCACAGCACAAAGCGAAGGTGATTGCCTATCCAAGGCTAATTGTGGCTTTCGCTGCGCTCAGAGCTGCATTGCCAGCACAGCTCAAAACTGCCTTCATTGGTTTCATGGCACTGCACACATTGCCACTGTGGGCTTTCGACATCCAACGCATTCAGTTGCACTTGCGCCGACGCATGTTGGGACTCGCCCACCCATAACTCGACGTTTTGCATCCCTGTAGGAAGCTCACCAATCCCGCCCAATAGCGCTTCACCTCTGAGCTCAACATGAATACCACAGGCCTCTAATAAACCTTTCCATGTGTGGGCTTGCAATAAATTACCACCAGCAACTAACACTTTACGTTCTTCCATGCGACATCCTACGGCTACAACTCTCTGGAATATGGGTTGCCGACATCCTACTGCTAAATAGCCGAGCCTGTCGAGCGCTGATTTTTACACCAGTTGTTAATTTAATTAACATTCCATTTTTACAGCATAACTGACTATAACTTTGTGAGTTTGCTAGCAGAATGTCAGATCCACCTCAAAAATGAGGTAAAAAAAAGCCACCTCGTCGGTGGCTTTTTAACTCGAATGTAACCTTTAAGGCATCATAGGAGGTTGGTCTGCGCCTTCTTTCTCAATCTCAACTGGCATCATGTGTTCACGATTGATACCCAGTTTAATGGCCAAGAAACTCGCCACATAGATAGAAGAATAAGTACCCACAAAAATACCCATCAGCAATGCAGTCGCAAAGCCATGGATCATAGTGCCGCCCTTAAGGAACAAGGCCACGACCACCACTAAGGTTGTACCTGTAGTGATGATTGTACGGCTCATGGTTTGAGTAATGGAAACGTTAACCACTTCTTCAGGGTCGCTTTTACGCATCTTAAGGAAGTTTTCACGGATACGGTCAAATACCACGATAGTATCGTTGAGTGAGTAACCCACAACAGTCAATAGACCCGCCAGTACGGTCAAGTCAAATTCCAATTGGAATACCGAAAACACGCCTAAAGTCACGATCACGTCATGCGCCAGTGCCGCCACTGAACCAAATGCTAGGCGCCATTCGAAACGGAATGACACATAAATCATGATACAGATAAGCGCAACTAATACTGCTAAACCGCCTTGCTCAGCCAGTTCTTTACCCACTTGTGGGCCAACGAACTCAACACGCTTCTGCTGAACCTGTGGATCAACTTTCTGCGCAGCTTCCATGACAGACTTAACTTGCACGTCACTCTTAACGCCTTCTTTTACCTGTAAACGTACTAATACGTCACGGCTAGAACCGAAGTTTTGCACAATCGCGCCTTCAGAATCAGGCGTCGTCAGTTGCACCCGCAGAGCGTTTAAATCGACCGGATTAGTGAACTCCATTTCAACGACGGTACCGCCAGTGAAATCAAGACCCCAGTTGATGCCATTGGTCGCGAGCGAAACCAGCGAGCCCAGCACCAATACAGCCGACATAATACTGATAGGCAGTGCATGACGGAGGAAGTTTACCGTATGTTTTAAAGATAAAATTTCAAGCATTGTCACTTCCCCTTAGATAGACAGAGTCTTCACGCGCTTACCACCCCAAATCGCGTTAACGATTGAGCGAGTACCCACGATTGCGGTAAACATGGAAGTCGCAATACCTATCATCAAGGTCACCGCGAAGCCTTTAACAGCGCCTGTACCTACGGCAAACAAAATCAGCGCCGTTAGGAAAGTGGTGATGTTCGCATCGGCGATGGTGGAGAATGCATTGCCATAGCCTTCATGGATGGCCTGCTGGACGCTACGGCCCGCACGTAATTCTTCACGGATACGCTCATAGATCAGCACGTTACCGTCAACAGCCATACCCACAGTCAACACCATACCGGCAATACCCGGTAGGGTTAACACTGCGCCAGGGATCATAGACATTACGCCCACCACCATGACTAAGTTTGCGGTTAGCGCTATGTTGGCGATAAGACCAAAGCCACGGTAGTAAACCAGCATAAAGAGTAAGACAACCGCCATACCCCAGACCATAGCTTGCACACCGTTTTGAATATTCTCAGCACCTAAGCTTGGACCAATGGTACGTTCTTCAACAATCGACACTGGGGCAATCAAGGCACCAGCACGCAGTAATAGCGCGAGGTTTTGTGCTTCACCATGGCTTAAGCCAGTGATCACAAAGTTACGGCCTAAACGCGCTTGAATGGTCGCAACAGAAATCACTTCTTGGATTTTCTGCATCTTAACGCTGCCGTCGGCATTGCGCTCACCACTGTCTTTATATTCGATGAACAATGTCGCCATAGGCTTGCCTATGTTGTCTTTGGTCACGTCAGAGAAAATGGTGCCGCCTTTCGCATCAAGGTTGATGCTAACTTGTGGACGACTGTACTGGTCAAAGCTAGGTTGTGCGCCCGTGATATGATCACCGGTCAACATCACTTCTTTCTTCAATATCACAGTGCCACCTTCGCGGCGCTGGTACACTTCAGAACCCGCTGGTAAACGGCCAGATTGCGCAGCATTAGGATCGGCTTTGTCATCGACCATGTGGAATTCAATCGATGCGGTTGCACCTAAGATTTCCTTGGCGCGAGCCGTATCTTGCACACCTGGCAGCTCAACGATAATGCGCTCGGCGCCTTGACGTTGTACTACAGGCTCTGCCACACCTAACTCGTTTACACGGTTACGAATGGTAGTAATGTTTTGTTGCAGTGCTTCTTCTTTAATCTGCTTAAGATACACGTCACTCATCACAGCTTGCAGGGCAAAATCTTCGCCCTTGCTCACATCGGTGAACACCATATCGTTGCTGCGAGATTTTAGGAAACGTTCGGCACTGGCTAAACTTTCGCCATCACGGAATTTAATCTCGATTCCTTGAGCATTATTGCGAATGCCCGCGTAACGGATTTTTTCTTCACGTAATTGCGAACGGAAATCGGCAATTTTAGCCTCTTCCATTTTGCGAATCGCTTCGCCCATGTCCACTTCCATCAAGAAATGCACACCGCCGCGAAGGTCAAGACCGAGTTTCATTGGGCTACCGCCCATTGACTCAAGCCACTTAGGTGTCGCTGGGGCTAAGTTGAGCGCCACAGTAAACTTGTCGCCTAAGCTGTCAGCAATCACTTCTTTCGCAAGTAGCTGTTGATCCGCATTTTGCACACGGACCAACAACTGACCTTTTTCAAGCTCAGAGCGCTTTACCGCAATGCCCTTACTGGCTAACAGCTCGTTCACACTGGCTTGGGTTGATGCCGTGACTTCAGCACCTCGAGTCGCCACCACTTGCACCGCATGATCTTCACCAAATAGGTTCGGTACGGCATAGAAACAACCTATGGCAATGACGAGCATCACCATAATGTTTTTCCACATTGGGTATTTATTTAACACGCCTGAGCCCTCTTGGCTTACAACGACTGGATAGAGCCCTTAGGCAATACAGCTGCAATATAGTCTTTTTTGATCGTGATTTGTGTTGTGTCGTTTAAGCTCAGTAACACGTAATCGCTTTCGTCGCTGATTTTTGCAATCTTGCCTAAAATCCCACCACTGGTCAGCACTTCATCACCTTTGCCAAGTGAATACATCAGATTTTTGTGCTCTTTAACGCGTTTTGATTGCGGACGGAAAATCATGAAATAGAAAATCAGGCCGAAAATCGCCAGCATGAAAATCAGTTCCATCGTGCCGCCACCTTGTGGTGCGCCGGCAGCGCTTGCATATGCATTTGAAATAAACATAGTTTTCTCTTCTTATTAGCAAAAAATCAATCGACTAACTCTGGTACTTCGCGACCTTGACTGGTATAGAAGTCCGCCACAAAGGCGTCTAATGTACCCGTCTCAATCGCACCGCGCAAACCTTCCATTAACATTTGATAGTATCTCAAGTTGTGAATGGTGTTTAAACGCGCACCCAGAATCTCATTACAACGATCTAAGTGGTAAAGGTACGCCCGTGAATAATTTTTACAGGTATAACAATCACACTTAGTATCGAGTGGTGACGTGTCATCTCTATGACGCGCATTGCGTATTTTGATCACACCTTCACTCGTAAACAGATGACCGTTGCGGGCATTACGGGTTGGCATTACACAGTCAAACATGTCAACACCACGACGTACCCCTTCAACTAAATCTTCTGGTTTACCGACCCCCATCAGATAGCGAGGTTTGTCAGCAGGTATTTGCGGGCAAATATGCTCAAGAATACGATGCATATCTGCTTTAGGCTCTCCTACGGCCAAACCACCGACGGCATAACCGTCGAAACCGATATCGACTAAGCCTTTTAAGCTTTCGTCGCGTAAATCTTCATACACACCGCCCTGAATAATGCCGAATAGAGAGTTAGGGTTCTCTAAACGGTCAAATTCATCACGCGAACGTTTGGCCCAACGCAGCGACATCTGCATTGACTTACGCGCTTCATCTTCAGTCGCGGGATACGGCGTACATTCGTCAAAAATCATCACCACATCGCTGCCCAATGCATCTTGGATTTGCATTGATTTTTCAGGATCTAAGAAGATTTTCTCGCCATTGATTGGTGAACGGAAATGCACACCTTCTTCGGTGATCTTACGGATATCGCCAAGACTGAATACTTGGAAACCACCCGAATCCGTTAAAATCGGACGCTGCCAGTTCATAAAATCATGCAAGTCACCGTGCTTTCGCATGATTTCTTCGCCTGGGCGCAACCATAAATGGAAAGTGTTACCGAGCAAAATGTCCGCGCCTGTAGCACGTACTTCTTCTGGCGTCATACCTTTAACTGTGCCGTAGGTTCCAACAGGCATAAATGCGGGGGTTTCTACTGTGCCACGGTCAAAAATCAACCGACCACGGCGCGCACGGCCGTCGGTAGTGTCTAATTCAAATTTCATAATTCACCTCGCCAGATAAACAGTCTGACTACATTTTTAATGGCTAATGCCATTTTGATTAACAATAGAGATGGGGACAGCGTTAAAAGGTTCAACCTTTTGACGAAAAAAAGTTGCCGCCCATACTCACTTTGGGCGGCTATTTTAAAACAAAATCTTGGTCTAGTGGGCTTTTTTCGTCACAAACATGGCATCACCATAGCTAAAAAAGCGATATTTTTGCGCGATAGCATGTTGATACGCCGCCATAACATGATCAAAACCGGCAAATGCGCTGACTAACATGATGAGAGTCGATTCGGGCAGATGAAAGTTCGTCACCATGGCATCGACCACTTGGAATTGATAACCAGGATAAATAAAGATATCGGTATCGCCGCTAAAGGCTTTGAGTTCACCTTGGCTGGCGCGCGCCGCACTTTCTAAGGAACGTACAGATGTTGTGCCGACGGCCACGACACGTTTACCCGCCGCTTTGGTTTGCGCGATTAAATCAACCACATCCTGCGGCACATTGGCCCACTCTGAATGCATCTTGTGCTCAAGAATGGTATCGACGCGCACGGGTTGAAAGGTGCCCGCGCCTACATGCAAAGTCACAAACGCGACATTCACACCCTTGGCCTTTAATGCATCGAGCATGGCATCGTCAAAATGTAACCCCGCCGTTGGCGCGGCAACGGCGCCTGGGTTTTGGTTATACACGGTTTGATAACGCTCTTTGTCGGCATCTTCATCGGGTCTGTCGATATAAGGCGGTAGCGGCATATGCCCTACGGCTTCGAGCACCTCTAGAATGGTCAACTCGGATAACAACTCGAGTTCAAATAAGGTATCGTGACGGGCGACCATCTTCATTTGATAGCCACCGTCGAGCAGAATTAACGAATCGACTTTCGGCGATTTAGAGCTGCGAACGTGGGCGAGGATGCGCTTATCATCGAGCATACGCTCAACTAAAATTTCTAACTTACCGCCGCTGGCCTTTTGGCCAAACATACGCGCGGGGATCACTCGGGTATTGTTGAACACCATTAAATCGCCGGGATTAATCATCCCCAGCAGATCGGTAAATTGTTTGTCGCCTAAGGCGCCAGAATTGCCGTCTAAGGTTAACAGACGTGATGCATTACGCTGCGCCATAGGATAACGAGCGATCAGCTCATCGGGGAGATCGAAAGAAAAGTCTGCAACGCGCATGATTGGCCTCTAGGTAGCTTAGAACGGCGGCTAGTCTATGGTTAGAGGCCAAGAATATCAAGATTACTTATTGCCAGCGTCCACTTCTTGCTCAGGAACCATAGGTTTGACGCTAATAGGTTTAACGCCATCTTGGGGCAAATTGTCATCGGCATCGAATTTAAGCCGCGAACGGCTGAAATCATCCATGCTAAAGCGGTGTTGTTCGAAGGGAATATCCACTAACACTTTTTTACGTTTGGGCTGCTCGTCTCGACCAAGCATCTTTATAAACCAGTTCCACATCATCCATGATCCTAAAAAGTGAAAAAATACTGCATTTTTAGCTTCCGTGCTTTCCTAAGCGCGCTTGCGCATGATACCGTGAACCGACGTGGTTAACCAAGTACAAAATATGAACTTTCTTACACACTTACATCTCGCCGACATCAGTAAAACGCATCTTGCCGCCAATGTGGCGGGTAACTATATTCAAGCGCCAATTGCACAAGCTCCAATTGAGTTACGCCAAGCGCTATGGTTAAACCAAGAGATTAATAATCTCTGCAGCAGCCACGAACTCACAATTGAATTAATGGAAGCTTTCCCTGCGCCTTTAAGAAGCATAGCAGCAGAACTCATGGCCGTGAGTTTCGATCACTATTTAGCTTATTATTGGGAAGAATATCATCACCAACCTTTAGATGAATTCAGCCGCAAGGCCTATGATGCGTTAGATACTTTCGCCGTCCAAGGTTTAGACCCGTACCATCCAGAAGCACTTGCTAAGCTCTTGCCCGCCATGCGCAGCGCCGATTGGCTCGGCAGCTACACCACAGAAAAAGGCTTACAACACGCCTTAGCACAAGTGGCAAAACAGCATCCGCAAGCCGCACTGTTTAAAGATGCCCATAAAGTCGTCAATAAAATGCAGATCGAAATCGAAACCGCATTCCGCACTTTTTATCCGCAGCTGATGGCTTATACCCGTATCTTGAGCCGTAAAACACCTGCAGAATATTTGCCTTCCTCCCTCTAGGAATAAGCGAGCATGAGATTATGCTGTGTGCCTGCGTAAATTTTGCTAGTATGGCCGCGCAAAAATGAGGACAAAATGCAGATATTTGATTACCAGCCCCCAGCAGTTCCTTGGCTAGACATCCGCTATAAAGATAGAGATCTGATTATCATCAATAAACCTTCGGGCTTATTGTCGAATCCGGGTCGAGCGGCTCACACCTTCGATTGCGCATTAACCCGCTTACAAACCCTTTATCCAGAAACGATTTTAGTGCATCGGCTCGACTGCGCAACCTCGGGCATTATGGTGTTCGCCCGTAATAAAAAAGCCGAGTCGCATTTAAAAACGCAGTTTCAAGATAGGCAGAGTAAGAAAGTCTATATTGCCGAAGTGATGGGACATGTGCCGCAGGAACAGGGCATGATTGACCTCGCGATTGCACCAGACACTGAGCATCCACCCTATCAAAAGACACTGCAAGCAGGAGAAACTGGCGGTAAAAGCGCACTCACCTACTACCGTGTACTAGAACGCAGAGAAAACAGCACCTTAGTCGAGCTTTCGCCAGAAACCGGCCGTACTCATCAATTACGTGTGCATATGCTCGCCCTAGGACATGCGATTTTAGGTGATGAGTTTTACGGTGATGCCGAGGTTATCAAAGCCGCGCCGCGTTTATGCTTACATGCACAAAGCTTAAGTCTGACTCATCCCTATTCGGCTAAACCGCTGTTTTTTAGCAGCAAACATCCCTTTAGCGAATAACTCAATCCAATAGCTGCAACCCCATAAAAGCAAAAGGTCGCGACTTAGCACTGAGCTAAAATGCGACCTTAGTTATTTACGGATTCGATTGTTGCCTTTTAGGCGACGCGTATGCCTTGCGCAAAATCGGCATCGGCGGCTAATTTATCCGCTTGGAAATAACAGCCCTGCTCATTACAAAATTGTAATTGCTGCGACTGTGTCACGATAAAGAATTCACCAAAGAAATTACCGCCCACATCTTCCAGCTTATGGCCTTCAGCGGTTGGCGACATATAGACTTCATCTAAACTATGGCAGCCATCGCTAAACCAAGTTTCTAAAAAATATTTTCCGTCTTCTTTATAGAGGGTAATTTTGTCACCCAATAAAGGACGCCCATCTAACCAACGACCAATAATTTCACGATTTTGCATATCTGTCTCCCGCCAATGAAGGCGACGGCGTTTTTCAATCCCAGACATCCTGATATCCTTATGCAATACCCAATCACCTAAAGTGAATGTCAGTTGTGGTAGTACATTAAGCATAGAACCCATTTAACGCTTTACTCCCCACTACAGCAAATTACTTCAAACCGCCCGTCAAATGTAACTTTATGGTTAACTTAAATTTGCTAAATGTTTAAAATATAAAAGATAAATACCTTTGACTAATTAATCGGCAGTGTAGCTCAATCTACAAATAAAAACGCGATCTTTATCACTATTTACTTATCGCTAAAGTAAAGGCAGCTAAAAGACTTATCTAGCGAGTTGAATGAGAGCGCCACGCTGTTTAAACGTCGATACAATGGAACGGCAGCCATACACAATACAGACCAACTGGCAATGCCAGCGAAAGTTCAATAAATCCCTTTTATATTACTAACAGTCCTCATAATATCCTTATTAACCGTTATGCGTTAAGTTGAAGAGCTTGTATGGCACTTAGTCACAAGCGCCAATATATTTTCCATTGCCAACGAGTTTCGACTTGATTTTCATTGCCTCTTCAGAGATTGTCACTTCAAGCTTAGAAGTGGACGTTTTCCCATTGAAATGCATTTCACCCACTGTTTTAGATGCACCATCAGGACTAGTGCATGATGTTTCAAACACCATTTTGTTAGCACTGATCCAATTGCTGTTGGTTTGACATTCTTCGCCTTCATTTTCTTCAGGCTCCAAATCAAATGCAGAGGCGATGTCATTTATGCATTCAGTTTCCGTGTAATCAGGCCTTTTGGACATGCTCCGCATCATTTTCTCCATTTCAGGAGGTGCGTCTATTTCTACTATTTCGGATTTCCAAATGGTTTCCCATAAACCCGGTTTGAAGTCGTAGTTTTCAGCGTGAAGATGAGTTGATGCCACTATGAGTCCAGTTAACATCACTTTAGTAATTAGGTGGGTCATTTATTATTCCTTTAATTAATGAAAAACAAGTAAGGTTTTAGTGCCTAGCGCCCAAATTTAGCACGCAAAGCCGTGCAGCGGGTTGACGTCGCAGCCAGCACTTTTGCTGGCGTTAACATTTGTTTTTAGAGGCGACAACCATCTTAATAGTCCGACCCACTATAAACATCTAAACTTAAAACAATTCCACGTTGACCAAGTGCCAGCATGATTTCAGGTGACAAGCTCAAACCATCATTCCAATTGCCCATAAACAAGCCGCAGAACATGTCAACTTTGTAGCTTTGGTAAAGCTTTTCCCATATCGCTAAGTCACTTGTTAGCTGGGATAAAATTGCTTCAATCTGCGCGTTTAGGTCTTCTGGCTCTCTCTTTTTAGCCTGAAAATCCCAGCTACCCGTTTTGGCAATCCGCACTTTTCCGCTGATTTTGCTGACATCTTCATCACCTTTCTTTTTACTTTTAGTTGCTGTACCACCAAGTAAATTTGATACGTCTTCAGGTATCAAATCATCCCCGAAGATCCGAAGAGTGGCTTGTGAATATTCAAATGCACCCATAAAAGGCCCTAATGCTGAGCTAAAAAACACCAATGCAGCGTAGCGTTGGCGTCCATAGAAAAATAAAAACGTGCACACTTAACTACCTGTATTAACTGGAAGTTATCAGCTTTATACCGCTTTTCATATACAAGAATCCATCAGAAAGACACGCATGCGCGTTTTCCAGACCTATTATCCTAAAACGGTAACCTCTCAGTGTTTAATTTTAAATATTTTTAGATTTAGATGTTTGAGATAACACGCACGTGTATTGACAGAAAGCACTAACAAGCAATTTAGATACGATTGTATCTCTTCCAGTTTCTACGACTCTTGATGAAGAGTTAAGCACAAGGGGGGATGTAGCGTTATTTCTACAAATCTAAAACTCAATCCTTTGGTATGAATATGCTCCACATATTGTCCAATTTCGTTTTTTAGTTTGCTTTGATCATATTGATGAACTCGCAACAAAAATAACTCAAGCAATTGTTTTTTTTTAATTTTACATCAAGCCAACAATGTTACGCGTTTCATACTAAATGGACTTATAGGAGCTTGTTACATCTTTATTGCCAATTTGAATGGGGTTTCTGATATAACCCATAAATGAATTACCGTACAAATAAGACCAAGTGATATTTCAATATCCCTACAAAACAAAAATAAAGCAGGAAGCGCTATGCATAACATTCATCGTCGTAATTTTCTTAAGGCCGCAGGTGCCGCTACTGCAGGACTCGTTACTGCCAATATTGCTCTCAATGCCTACGCCAGTAGCGTCGCCCCTAAACCGCAAGTGGGTAAATCCGTTATCGGACTCATAGCACCTAAGATGGACGTGGTTCGAGTCGGCTTTATCGGTGTTGGCGAGCGGGGTTTTAGCCATGTCGAGCAATTCTGTCATCTAGAGGGCGTTGAACTCAAAGCCATTTGTGATACCCATCAAGCGGTAGTCGACAGGGCCGTGGATCATATCGTTAAACAAAATCGACCAACACCGGCTATCTATACAGGTAATGATCTGAGCTATCGCGATCTGCTGAGCCGTGATGATATCGATATTGTGATTATTTCGACCCCGTGGGAATGGCACGCGCCTATGGCAATCGAAACCATGGAGAGCGGCAAACATGCCTTTGTTGAGGTGCCAATGGCGCTCACGGTTGAGGAGTGCTGGCAAGTTGTCGATACCGCTGAGCGCACTCAGAAAAACTGCATGATGATGGAGAACGTCAACTACGGCCGCGAAGAACTGATGGTGCTCAACATGGTGCGCCAAGGCGTATTTGGTGAGCTACTTCACGGCGAAGCCGCTTATATCCATGAGCTACGCTGGCAGATGAAGGAGATCGATCATAAGACAGGCTCATGGCGCACTTACTGGCATACCAAACGTAACGGCAACTTATACCCAACCCACGGTTTAGGGCCTGTATCCCAGTATATGAACATTAACCGCGGTGACCGATTCGATTATCTAACCTCGATGAGTTCCCCTGCTCTTGGCCGTGCGCTCTATGCTAAACGTGAATTTCCCGCCGATCATGAGCGTAATCAGCTCAAGTACATCAATGGGGATATCAACACTAGTCTGATTAAAACCGTTAAGGGCCGAACCATCATGGTCCAGCATGACACGACAACCCCAAGACCTTACAGTCGCCATAATTTGATCCAAGGGACGAATGGCGTGTTTGCCGGCTTTCCGAACCGGATCGCCGTCGAAAATGGTGGCTTTGGTCAAAGTTATCACGAGTGGGATATGGATATGCAAAAGTGGTACGACAAATACGATCACCCATTGTGGCAGCGCATAGGCAAAGAGGCTGAAATTAACGGCGGCCACGGCGGCATGGACTTTGTGATGCTATGGCGCATGATTTATTGCCTACGCAATGGTGAAGCTTTAGATCAGGATGTGTACGATGGTGCATCTTGGTCGGTGGTGAATATCTTAAGTGAACATTCACTCAATGACCGCAGTAACTCAGTCACCTTCCCTGATTTTACCCGCGGCGCGTGGCAAACCGCCAAACCATTAGGGATTGTCGGCGCTTAAGCAGCGGCTTTCGCCAAGTTCACTATTTGGCACCGCCACCATAAGGATAAGTGCCTCGGCCTTATCCTTTTTCTTTTTCTTTTTCTTATTCTTATTCAATTAAGCCTTGAGATGACCCGCGCCATTAGCAACAAGCCATCTACCATAAGCACTTAGCGGTAAGAAACTCGCGACAATAAATTCACCATAAGAAACTCACTACAAACGCTAGTAGTAGCCGATTTCTCTGATTTTCAATGAAAAGTCGCCACTTTGCTGGGCACCAATCACTAACCCTAAGCTGCACAACTGACTCAATACTATATTCGGACGGGAAATGGGTTTACCCCGACATTGGGGCTTGAAATCACTGAAGGGAATTTCAATCCGCTGCCAATTCAATACTCTGGCACTACTCACACCAAAGGTTTGGTGAGTTGGCGTGGGCATAGGCGCTTGATATACCGTACTTTGCGGTGTGTCGACATCCTTTAAATTCACTTTATAGTCTTTAGTTCGGTCGCCATCGAGTTCGAGGTAAATCCCAGTAAATTCACTGACATCTATGGGGCTAAACTCACAGCGCACTGAGGCAAACCCGCCGCCATTTGCCAGCGACACATGGCCACTAAACTCACCATAACCTAAAGGTGAAACCGTCATTTTACTGCGGGACAAACCGCCCATCACAGTGTCATTTATTCCATACCAGGGCTTTGCAGCATCTAGCAGGCTAAAATCAAAAAAGATCATAACGACTCCCATAAAAAAAGCAGCCACCTAAGTGACTGCTTCCATAATACTTTTCGATACGAATAACAGCACTCGTTAACTCAGTTTAGCTTTATTCTCAGCGGCTTCACAAGCGGCAGCGGTAAAGATAACGTCGGTTGAACTATTTAATGCGGTTTCGGCTGCATCTTGAACCACACCAATAATAAAGCCAACAGCGACCACTTGCATGGCAACATCGTTAGAAATACCAAACAAACTACAAGCCAGTGGGATCAATAATAATGAACCACCCGCCACACCCGATGCGCCGCAAGCTGAAACAGCAGCAACAACACTCAGTAGTAATGCGGTCAGTAAATCGACTTGAATGCCTAAGGTATGCGCCGCAGCTAAGGTCAATACGGTAATAGTGATCGCCGCGCCGCCCATGTTGATGGTGGCACCTAAGGGAATAGAAACGGAATAAGTGTCTTCATGCAGCTTTAACTTTTCACACAGCGCCATATTCACCGGAATGTTTGCCGCGCTCGAGCGAGTAAAAAACGCCGTCACACCACTTTCACGCAAGCATTGAAATACCAGCGGATACGGATTACGTTTAATCTTCACGTACACAATCAATGGATTAACGACTAAAGCAATAATAGCCATCGCACCTAATAGCACGGCCAATAACTGGGCATAGCCTGCAATCGCCGCAAAACCGGTTTCGGCAAATGTCGCCGCAACGAGACCAAAAATACCGATAGGCGCTAAACGGATAATAAAGCGCACCATTTGTGAAATACCGTGGCTCATATCGGCAAACACTTGTTTAGTCGAATCGGTAGCATGATGTAAGGCTAAACCTAAGCCCACACCCCAAGCGAGAATACCAATATAGTTGCCCGTCATTAACGCATTCACCGGATTATCAACCAGTTTGAATAACAAGGTATGGATGACTTCACCAATGCCCTGTGGTGGGCTGGTGCCTTCCACGCCGGCAACTAAGACTAAATTAGTCGGGAAAATCGAACTCAGGAGCACTGCGGTTAATGCGGCCGCAAAAGTGCCGAATAAGTACAGCACCACAATGGGACGCATATTGGTTTGGGTATTCTTCTTTTGGTTGGCGATCGATGACGCCACTAAGATAAATACTAAGATGGGAGCGATCGCTTTCAATGCCCCAACGAATAAACTGCCTAAGAAGGCGATATCTTTCGCGCTACTCGGTGAAAAACTGGCTAAGACCACACCAGCAATGATCCCCAAAAAGATTTGTATTACGAGACTGCCATTAGCCAACTTAGCTAACAATGATGATTCTTGTTTCATGGTTTAACCTATCGTTATTATATTTCGGTTGAGATCCCCAACGCGCACCTTCGGAAATGAGGCCAATAAGGTTTTTATAGGATGTGACTGGACTTGTCTAGTTTTGCGGGGAAATAAGCTAACTAAATTACCCTAGCCCCGCAAAAAGCATACAAAAAACTAACAAGCGCCAGATTAGCGCTTGTCTAAGGCGAGATCGGCGCCCCGTAACATAGCGTCGATTAACTCGTGGGCATCGAACTTAGTTAGTGCTTCATTCGCCCCAACTTGATGGGCCTGACTCACGCTAATTTCGCTGGATAAAGAAGTGTGTAAAATGATGTAGGCCTTGGCAGTCAGTGGATTATCACGCACTTCAAAAGCCAATTCGTAACCATCCAGTCCCGGCATCTCGATATCACTCACCAAAATATCTATCGGGTGATGTTCCAATGCCGCTTGCTCCATCATAACTAGCGCTTCTTTACCGTCGGCGGTGACTCGATAAGGAATGTTAATCATATCAAGGGCGTCGGATAACTGCTTACGCGCCACCTTAGAATCATCCACTAAAAGGATATTCATAGGTTTAAGTTTTTCACGTTGTACGTCAGTCAAAATAGCCCGATTCGTCTGTGGATCATCGGGGAAGATTTTCGACAATAACAGTTCAACGTCAAGTAACTGTACCAGTTGGTCCTCAAAACGTGTCACGCCCGTTAAATAGGCATTTTTCCCTAAACTAGACGAAGGAGCTTCAATATCACGCCAGTTACATTCAATAATCTTATCGATACCGCGCACCAAGAAACCAATGATCATCCGCTGACAATCCGTGATGATGATGTAGCACTTTTCCCGCTCTTCAGGAGCAATCGGCCGATAACCAATCGCCGCCGCCATATCTATGATAGGAATCGTATGACCACGGATAGTTGAAGCCCCCAGAATCGTCGGATGAGATTGGGGGATTTTGCTGAGGCGTGTGTACGGCACCAGCTCACGCACTTTCAACGTGCCTAAGGCAAACACTTGAGTCTGTGATAACCGAAACAGTAGTAATCCCTGTGACTGACTTGCCTTACTTTTCATAATTAGATAGATAACTCACTAAAACCAACCTGCGGATAGCTTAACCTTAACACAGTAAAAATTTGATGACTAAGGTCAAACGAATGAAACTATTATGCCTATTAATGAATAGGTTCGACTCTAAGTCGCCTAAAAAAGGCTTATTCTTGTAATGCGTACAAAACGTCAAAGGCGAATTGATCCCAGCCATCGGCAGTAAAGGCGATATCGCGAATACTGCGTACTTGGCTGACAGCGTGTAATGGCGCAGCACCATTGACCATTAAGTAATAGGCCATGATAAGACTGGTGCGATCCTTACCAGAACGGCAATGGATCACCACAGGTAAGCCATCGGCTTCACACTGTTGGATAAAAGCTAATGCCTTGGGCAATTGAGCGACACAAATCGCCACATCCCCATCTTGGGGCGGCACATTGCGCGAAAAGGGAATACATTCGTAACGTAAATCGAGCTTTTTAAAGGTGCTAGGCTCACAGCCTTCGCCCCCATTGACCGACAAAATAGCACCAATACCGGCCTCTTTAAGCACCTGCAAATCCCAAGGATCTTTATTGGGACCACTGCGCCCTGCGACTTTACCTTCAACTAACCAGAATAAGTGTTGCATAAACCTTACCTACGACAAGTGAGATGACAAGGAACGCCAGAGATAAGCTAAGAATAGCTTGTTTCCAACAACTTAAGATTTTTTGCCCCAAAATTCAGCATTGGCAGCCGGCAACTGTTTACGCTTTTTTTTACCCATACCTTCGGGCTTGGCGACAGGTTTAGCTTGTTCTAACAGTTCGACTGGCATTTCATCATCGGCTTCAAAACCGACAATTTGCTCACGCACTAACTTAAGCTTGTTCTTTTTCTCTATCACGCCAAAGTGGTGATAATCCTCATGGGAAATCAAGGTCACAGCTAAGCCTGCTTCACCGGCGCGGCCACTACGGCCAATACGATGCATATAATCCGCAGGGCTTCTTGGTAAATCAAAGTTGATCACCACAGGCAGTTTATCGATATCGATACCACGGGCGGCAATGTCAGTGGCGATTAACACACTGATCTCACCATTTTTAAACCCATCGAGCACTCGCGTACGTGCGCCTTGGGCTTTATCACCATGGAAGACTTCGGCACTGATCCCACGTTTAGATAACTTTTGCGCTAAGTGATTACAGGTATTTTTAGCACTCACAAAAATCAACGCCTGTGACCACTGATGTTCTTTAATCAGATGCGCCAATAATGCGGTTTTCATCGGACGATTAACGGTAATCACCCGCTGATGAATCGTGCTTTCTTGTTCACTTTGCAATTGGTATTCAAGCGGATCATTCAGCAGTTTTGCCGTTAATTCGCGGACTTCTTCAGGGAATGTCGCTGAGAATAATAAGGTTTGTTTCTTGGCGGGCAAAGCGTCGAGCACTTTGGCTAATTCTTCTGTAAAACCAAGGCTTAACATGCGGTCAGCTTCATCGAGGACTAAGGCGCTAACGCGGTTAAGTTTGATGGCATTACTCGACAACAGATCTAACAAACGGCCCGGCGTTGCCACTAATACGTCGGCACCAGCGCGTAGGCTCTGCATTTGCGCATTGACTGACACACCGCCAAACGCAGCGACAATTTTCAGTTTGCCATTCAAATGCGAGGCATAGGACAGAAAGCTGTCAGCGACTTGCTGGGCTAACTCACGGGTTGGCACTAAGACCAAACAACGAACATAAGCACCTGTCTTATAGTCTGTTTTTGCTTCAACAAGTTGCTGCAACAGCGGCACGGCAAAAGCTGCCGTTTTACCCGAGCCCGTATTGGCGCCAGCTAACACATCCCGCCCAGCGAGCACAGCGGGGATCGTAGCCGCCTGTACTGGTGTGGGCGAAACATACGCTAATTCGGTTAGTCGATTTAGCAAAGGTGCAATAATGCCGAGTTGGGCAAAGCTTGCCGCAGAGGAAGAAGCCTGAGTCATAGAAAGTTTAACTGCTCACCAATATCTTAATAGGCGGCTATTCTAGCTTAAATATCGAGGCAGTGCTTGTCAGTTTCCAGCGTTAACAACTGCTGTTTCATCGCAAGCCCGTAGGCGTAACCCGTTAACTTGCCATTTTTGCCTATCACTCTATGGCAAGGCACGATAATCGCGATGGGATTGGCACCATTGGCCGCGCCCACGGCGCGCACCGCCTTAGGCCGACCGATTTGCTCGGCAATCTGCCCATAACTACAGCTCTGGCCGTAATCTACATTGAGCAAGGCTTGCCATACGTCGCGCTGAAATTCAGTGCCCTTGGGCGCGAGCTTTAAATCAAATTCAACCCGCTCACCCGCAAAGTAATCCGCGAGCTGCGCCTGAGTTTCGCGAATATGCGCCTTAGCTTGATTGAGGGCATCCTCACTCGCCTTGGCAAGCACAATCTCAGTGCGATCCGAGCCGACAACCGTTAAATGGCTTAGTCCATAGGCATTGGCATTTAACTGCAATATTCCGGCAGGACTGATAAACGTATCCACGGCGCAGGGTTGATATTCTGCAATGCTTGGCGCTTGGCTCAATTGACGAATTGCATGTTTCATAATCTGTCTCTTCGTTTGCTCTTTGTTTGATCTTAATTTGGTACTTAACTGAACTGCTAACTCATCTTTTTAAACTGGCAGTTAAATGTGATGCGGCTTGATGGTTATTGATGCCAAAGCTGAAAGGTTAAGTAACTGCCCCACGGGGCAATTTGTTGGCTCAGCTGCTCGCACAATTTGGGATAGCTCACTGCCGCGGCTGCCGTTTCATCTAACCTATTGTTCTTGATATATAAGGCCAATAAATGCTTTTTAACAATCAAATCCGAATGCAAAAACACGTTTGGATCGCCCAAGCCACGAAGTTTGGCATACGCTATCGTCCAAGGACCTATGCCTTTAACGCTAAGCCAGTCATCGACACTTGCCTCAGGATGTTCGCAGATAAACGCCGCGAGCGCATTGAGCGCTAGTTTACGGGCGCCCGGCATTTTAAGCTCAGTTAAACTCGCCTCACGAATCGCCTCGGGTGTTGGGAACAAACGATACTCACGACCATTGAGACTAAAGCGCTCGCCATAGGCTTCAACCAATATATTCAGTAACTTAGTCGCCTGCACCACCGTCACTTGCTGGCCTAAGATTGCGCGGCAAACCGCTTCAAATAAAGATCCAGCGCCTGGAATGCGCAGTCCCGAAAACGGTGTTAAACCTAAACTCGGTAACGTACTTAAACCTTGTTCAATCTGCTGCATATCCGCATCGAGATCTAAAATGCGCCGCACCTCAGTGACCAGCAATTGCAGTTCATCGACGGCGGAATCTTCGGTCAAAGCAATCGCAAGTTTGAAGCGATTCAGCTTAGGCTCATGGATAATTTGCACTGTGCCGCGCATCTTGCCTATGGCAAAACAGCGACCATATTCGAGCCCGTTATCGTCAGCCTTGGCTTCAGCGGCAACGTGGGTATCATCTGCAACATGCACTACATCGCTCGCTTGTGGGTGACTGATTTGCTGCGTAAACCATTCCATACCAGTCACCGCACGTAAGCGATAAAATGCCAGCTGCGATGCCCAATCCAATGGTGGTCGATAGTATTGATATAGAGTTAATCCATAGTGCGGCACAAATTCACCCAAAGTATCAATTTCACCGAATCCTGTTGATGAATCAATAACCGGCTCCTTTGCAGCCTTAGTTAACGCGGTCTTTCTTAATTGAGTTGGCGTCAATTGTAAGGTTTGCTTAAATGCCTCATTGAAACGGCGAATACTGTTGAAACCCGCCGCTAGCGCGACTTGGGTGATAGGTAATTGGGTTTGATGTAGCAGCTGTTTTGCAAACAGTAACTGCCGGTATAAGGCATATTGTTTAGGCGAAGTGCCAAAACCTTCGGTAAAGAGCTTATTGAGATAACGACTACTGATCCCTAATCTGTCAGCCAATTGTGTCACAGTCGACGCTGGCTCTCCCGATGATTTCCCCGCTAAGGCACCCGCTTCAATTAAACTAATGGCCCTCGCCAATGTCGTGCCTGTGCCCTTCCACGGATTTGAACCTGGCGCACTGTCGGGCCGACAACGCAAACACGGGCGTAATCCCGCCAGTGCGGCTTTCACGGCCGAATCAAAATAACGCACATTCTGCTCTTTTGGCGCGACGGCGGGACACACGGTACGGCAATAAATGCCCGTCGTTAATACGCCCACAAAAAACTTACCATCAAAACGCGGATCGCGGCTGATCCTAGCCTCACGGCAAATAGACGCAGAAAGTAGCCCCGCACTGGATTCCAGTGAATGCACTGAGTCTATTTCATCACGCTTAATCGCACTCTCAGACGCTCTATCTGTACTCATTTTTCACTACGCCCGACAATATTCGCTCACAATTAATTTCTTGTTCATTACTTTACGTAAAACTAGCATGTAGCACTAGCGGAAAACGGAACTCAATCATTTCAATGCTTTTAGGGAATGAAATCTTATATACCCAAGCTACCTGAAGATACGAGTTTCAGAGCGTCTAGGGTGCTTCAATTCAAGGCGCATCAATGACAGAATGTCGGCCACCTTTTGAATTGATGCAACACGGAAGTGGAGTGCCCTAGGCGCTCCGTCCCGGCGGGGTTTAACGCACTTTATGCCGTGTTGGTTATTTTTAACTTAATCCACTAGGTCTGCAAATAACCACCTTGGCTAAAGTGCGTTAAATTCCCGCTGAATCCTGCATCTTCAGGTTGTTTGGGTATATGCTATACGCGACTATTTTTTATCTCACCATAGAGCTAATTCATGTTTAAACGATTTGAATCTTGGGTGGAAGCCCTCCCCGATGATGAACCGACTAAGCCACCCACAGGGGTTTATGCTTTTTGCCGCCACTACACTAAAGGCTACGAACTGCCGCTGATCTTAATGTCAGTGCTGACCGCTATGCTGGCAATGCTTGAAGTGTCCCTGTTCGGATTTATGGGCCAATTAGTGGATTGGCTTGTGAAAAAAAATCCTGAAACCTTATTTCAAGACGAAGGCACGACATTGATGCTGATGGGAGGCATGGTGCTGATTGTGATGCCAATCTTGGTATTGCTGCATGCGCTTATCATGCATCAAACCTTGCTCGGCAATTATCCTATGTCGATCCGTTGGCTCGCCCACCGTTATTTGCTAAAGCAAAGTGTGTCATTTTATCAAGATGATTTTGCTGGCCGAATCGCCACCAAAGTCATGCAAACCTCCCTAGCCGTGCGTGAAACTGTGATGAAATTACTCGATGTATTGGTATACATTCTCGTGTATTTCACTTCTATGTTAGTGATGATCGCCAGCGCAGATCTGCGCTTAGTCATACCTATGCTCATCTGGCTTGCACTGTATGTTGGGCTGCAATGGTACTTTGTACCTAGGCTGAAAAGTGTCTCTACCGAACAAGCCGATGCGCGCTCGACCATGACAGGCCGTATTGTCGACAGTTATACCAACATCACCACAGTGAAACTATTTGCCCACACGCAAAAAGAAGCCGAATACGCCAAATCCAGCATGCGGATATTCTTAGACACGGTTTATCGCCAGATGCGCTTAGTAACGGGCATCAGTGTCAGCGTGCAAATTATCAACTATGTACTCGCATTCAGCATTGCCGCTGTATCGATAGCTCTGTGGACTGATAATGCAATCACGGTAGGCGCCATCGCCATTGCGGTCAGTTTAGCACTACGCTTAAACGGCATGTCACAGTGGATCATGTGGGAAATCAGTTCGTTATTTGAAAATATCGGCACTGTCACCGATGGGATGAACACCTTATCGAAAACAACGATCATCCAAGATGAGCCAAACGCCAAGCCGTTGGTCGTCAATCAGGGTAAGATTGATTTCAACCAAGTGTATTTCCATTACGGTGAGCAAACAGGGGTGATTGAAGATCTGAATCTGAATATTAAGGCAGGTGAAAAAGTTGGCTTAGTGGGACGTTCTGGTGCGGGTAAGTCGACCTTAGTGAATCTATTAATGCGCTTCTACGATGTCGAGAAAGGTCAGATTAATATTGACGATCAAGACATTAAAACGGTTATGCAGGATTCGCTACGCTCGCAAATCGGTATGGTAACCCAAGATACATCACTGTTGCACCGTACTATCCGCGAGAACATTCTTTACGGCAATCCAACGGCCAGCGAAGAACAGCTCGATAGCGCCATTAAACAAGCTCAAGCCTATGACTTTATTAAGGATCTAAGTGACCCTCACGGTAATCATGGCTTAGATGCCCAAGTCGGTGAACGTGGTGTAAAACTCTCTGGTGGCCAAAGACAGCGGATCGCTATCGCGCGGGTTTTATTAAAAAATGCGCCGATTTTGCTGCTTGATGAAGCCACTTCAGCGCTGGATTCTGAAGTCGAAGCCGCCATTCAAGAAAGTTTATATGAGTTAATGCAAGGTAAAACAGTAATTGCAATCGCTCATCGACTTTCGACCATTGCAGCAATGGACAGGCTAATAGTGTTAGATCAAGGCCGAGTCGTCGAACAAGGCACGCATCAAGAACTCATTGCTGCTGGCGGCATTTATGCCCAGCTATGGGCACACCAAACCGGTGGATTCTTAGGCGTAGACTAAATTAAAAGTTAAATGACGAAAGGCGACACTTAGCAATGAGTGTCGCCTTTTTTATCTCAAATAAGTTTCCGCCTAATTCTGCCCTCTTCCCGCAAAGCTTAACTCTTACAACACCCTCATATTCACCGCAACGATACGCTATTCAGCTATTACAATAGCTACCGTAAGAACGGTTCACTTCAAATTGCGCTCGTTGAACTGTTGGAAACATGAGATAAATCGCGATTAACGGTTCCAAGTATCACCATTAAGAGTAGCAGCATTCAAAGTGCCAACACACTGAATAATCCGAAAGGTAAGTTTTAGCCATGGGTTAACGCAAGGTTAAGCAGGAAAACACTTAAATAATTCTTATCACACGATTGAACAGAATGACTTCACCACACTAAGTATGCCTCTCGAAGCATTATTTATCTTAATGTGGATGGTTTGATTGGTGGGTAAATTCGGCATTGGCAAATAACTCGAGGCGTATGACTCGTAAATGAATCGGGGAGATCTCAATTTAATATTCAAAATTCAGACACAAAAAAACCACCTTGAGGTGGTTTATTGTCTTTAACCAAAGTTTCGATAAACCTTGATTAAAATTGGTATCCCCTAGGGGATTCGAACCCCTGTTACCGCCGTGAAAGGGCGGTGTCCTAGGCCTCTAGACGAAGGGGACCCGGACATATTAATTTGAACGTATTGTTCCCGTTTAACATCTACGGTGTCCTAGGCACTCTCTTCTAAAAAATGAAGGGGATCCGGACTTACGATTTAACTCGTAACCGAGCTTTGTAACACATTCACTTCAGTAGGCTAGGAAGTAAATGCTTTGTTCTTACCAAACAACTCGTTAGTCATCTGCTAGGAACCACTCTCTATAAAAAATAGATGGTATCCCCTAGGGGATTCGAACCCCTGTTACCGCCGTGAAAGGGCGGTGTCCTAGGCCTCTAGACGAAGGGGACCCGGACTTATGTTTTAACTCGTAACCGAGCTTTGTAACACATTCACTTCAGTAGGCTAGGAAGTAAATGCTTTGTTCTTACCAAACAACTCGTTAGTTATCTGCTAGGAACCAAAATTTGGTATCCCCTAGGGGATTCGAACCCCTGTTACCGCCGTGAAAGGGCGGTGTCCTAGGCCTCTAGACGAAGGGGACCCGGACTTATGATTTAACTCGTAACCGAGCTTTGTAACACATTCACTTCAGTAGGCTAGGAAGTAAATGCTTTGTTCTTACCAAACAACTCGTTAGTTATCTGCTAGGAACCAAAATGTGGTATCCCCTAGGGGATTCGAACCCCTGTTACCGCCGTGAAAGGGCGGTGTCCTAGGCCTCTAGACGAAGGGGACCCGGACTTATTAATTTGAACCTAATGTTCCCGTTTAACATCTACGGTGTCCTAGGTACTATCTTCTAAAGAACAAAGCGGTCCCGGACTTATGATTTCACTCGTAACCGAGCTTTGTAACACATTCACTTCAGTAGGCTAGAAAGCAAATGCTTTGTTCTTACCAAACAACACGTTAGTTATTTGCTAGGAACCACTCTCTATAAAAAAATAGATGGTATCCCCTAGGGGATTCGAACCCCTGTTACCGCCGTGAAAGGGCGGTGTCCTAGGCCTCTAGACGAAGGGGACCCCGGACATATTAATTTGAACTTATTGTTCCCGTTTAACATCTACGGTGTACTAGCCACTCTCTTCTAAAGAAGGAAGGTGACCTCAGACATATTAATTCGAACTCACGTTCCTGCTTAATATCTACAGTAAATTGGTGGAGCTACACGGGATCGAACCGTGGACCTCTTGCATGCCATGCAAGCGCTCTCCCAGCTGAGCTATAGCCCCAAATTTTTGTCGACACTGCTAACTGTAATAGTATGCGTATCAGCAGAAATTTAGATTTTATTCATATCAAACAACTCGTTAGCTATTCGACAGGAACCAATACTTGGTATCCCCTAGGGGATTCGAACCCCTGTTACCGCCGTGAAAGGGCGGTGTCCTAGGCCTCTAGACGAAGGGGACCCGGACTTATGATTTAACTCGTAACCGAGCTTTGTAACACATTCACTTCAGTAGGCTAGGAAGTAAATGCTTTGTTCTTACCAAACAACTCGTTAGTTATTTGCTAGGAACCACTCTCTATAAAAAATAGATGGTATCCCCTAGGGGATTCGAACCCCTGTTACCGCCGTGAAAGGGCGGTGTCCTAGGCCTCTAGACGAAGGGGACCCCGGACATATTAATTTGAACTTATTGTTCCCGTTTAACATCTACGGTGTCCTAGGCACTCTCTTCTAATGAAGGAAGCTGACCTCAGACATATTAATTCGAACTCACGTTCCTGCTTAACATCTGCAGTAAGTTTGGTGGAGCTACACGGGATCGAACCGTGGACCTCTTGCATGCCATGCAAGCGCTCTCCCAGCTGAGCTATAACCCCAAAACTTATCAAGCTACATTTAAGTGCACTACAAGCATTTGCTCGTCTGTGTCTCAACTGCGTGGCGCATTCTATGCAGCGCACCTAAAAGTGTCAACTCGTTTTTTAGGAATTTATTCTATCTGCTACAAATTCAATCGCTTTGGATATTCTTTGCTCAGAACGGCTTCTTCCGATTAAAAATAATGTGATATCAAGGCCTGGTGACTGCCCTGCCCCTGTTACTGCGACACGTAAAGGCATACCAACTTTACCCATACCCACATCTAATTCTGTTGCAGTGTCTTCAATCGCCTGATGGATAGCTTCTACAGTCCACTCAGTTAATGCGGCTAATTTTTGTTGAACCAGTTGCAATGGCTCTAACGCAACACCACGTAAATGCTTTTTCGCTTGGGCTTCATCAAACTCAGCAAAGTCTTCATAGAAGTAGCGACTAGAAGCGGCTAACTCTTTTAGTGTCTTAGCGCGTTCAGCTAATGCAGTAACCACTTCAGCTAATGCTGGGCCGTTTGATAGATCAATTTTTTGATCGTCCATGTGCCATTGTAAGTGTGTTGCCACATATTCTGGGGCAAGACTCTTTATATAGTGTTGGTTCAACCACACCAGTTTATCGGTATTAAAGGCAGAAGCGGCTTTATTGATATCACCAAGCTTAAAGTATTGCTTCATTTCTTCTAATGAGAAGATTTCTTGATCGCCATGTGACCAACCTAAACGCACTAAGTAGTTCAACAGTGCTTCTGGCAAATAGCCATCGTCACGGTACTGCATTACGCTCACTGCGCCATGACGCTTAGATAATTTCGCGCCATCATCACCGAGAATCATAGAGACGTGAGCATATTCTGGGATCGGCGCCCCTAATGCTTTAAGGATATTGATTTGACGCGGCGTATTGTTGATATGATCTTCACCACGAACCACACAGGTAATTCCCATATCCCAATCGTCAACGACCACACAGAAGTTATAGGTTGGCACACCATCGGTACGGGCGATGATCAAGTCATCTAATGCATCGTTTGAAAATTCGATACGGCCACGAACATGGTCATCAAATACCACTGAACCGCCGATAGGATTTTTGAAACGCACGACAAATGGCTCATCATGCTCACCCGCTGACAGAACACGAGCGGGTAAGTCACGGCAGCAACCATCGTACTTTTGTGCTTCACCGTTGGCGGCTTGTGCTTCTCTTAACGCATCAATACGCTCACGTGAGCAATAGCATTTATATGCAGTGCCCTTTGCTAACATTTGGGCAATAATTTCGTTATAACGATCAAAACGCTTAGTTTGGTAATACGGGCCCTCGTCCCATGTCAAACCTAACCAGTTCATACCTTCTAAAATCGCATCGCAGGCGGCTTGAGTCGAACGCTCAATATCAGTGTCTTCAATACGTAATACAAACTCACCGTTATTGGCGCGAGCTTGTAACCAAGAATAAAGTGCAGTACGGGCACCACCAACATGTAAGAAACCAGTAGGACTAGGGGCAAAACGCGTCTTAGTTGTCATAATGGGACACTAACCTATATAAAGTCGTCTAGATAAAGACAATCACGATAAAAAAGTAGGCTTATTCTAACAGTCAAAGCAGGCGCTGCAAATGGGACAAGCTCTGCAGTATCACTTATCTAGTAAAATCGTGATGCTAAATCCCCTCCTTATATAGAGAAGCCTATATAAAGGTGCGCATATAAAGTGATGCCACAGCTATCACCCGCAAACCTGTGCCCCATTTATCTGACTTAAGACTCATGGATTGATTTTCGCTACGCTTAGATCCCTGCCCTACTTTTGCCCCTATCATGCCTTCAGCTATAAATAGTGTGTCTTTGGCGCAACGCCTATACACCGCTATCCACTCAATCTCTAACATCTAATCATTGTGAGTCACTCACACCCTGTCATTTTATCGTCCGAAATGCTCACGAATGACATGAGTCTAGCTATCGCGGCATCCCAAACACCCAAATTGCACGCCATTGACAGGCGAATAAACTAACACTTTGATCGGCGGCGTGATTAGCATTAAGCCAATGCGAACAAAAATAGCGCGACCAATGCTTTTTTCACTAAAAAGCGTTGACACTAGATCGAACCTCCCTATAATACGGCTCCACACAGCGAGGTCGATTAGCTCAGCTGGGAGAGCACCTCCCTTACAAGGAGGGGGTCACTGGTTCGAGCCCAGTATCGACCACCATTATTTTATAGATATATTGTTTTTATACATAATTTGTAAAGAAATAATGGCTGTACAAAAAAATAGTTATATCCCAGGTCGCTTAGCTCAGCTGGGAGAGCACCTCCCTTACAAGGAGGGGGTCACTGGTTCGAGCCCAGTAGCGACCACCATATAACTTAATGTAACTCATTGTGTGAAAGTCATGCCCAGGTCGCTTAGCTCAGCTGGGAGAGCACCTCCCTTACAAGGAGGGGGTCACTGGTTCGAGCCCAGTAGCGACCACCATTCTTCAATGAATAATGACTCAAAAATTGTGTAATATCAGAATCCCCAGGTCGCTTAGCTCAGCTGGGAGAGCACCTCCCTTACAAGGAGGGGGTCACTGGTTCGAGCCCAGTAGCGACCACCATATTCTGCAATACACAAGTTATATCCCAGGTCGCTTAGCTCAGCTGGGAGAGCACCTCCCTTACAAGGAGGGGGTCACTGGTTCGAGCCCAGTAGCGACCACCATATTCTGTAATACATAAGTTATATCCCAGGTCGCTTAGCTCAGCTGGGAGAGCACCTCCCTTACAAGGAGGGGGTCACTGGTTCGAGCCCAGTAGCGACCACCATATTTTGCAATACACAAGTTATATCCCAGGTCGCTTAGCTCAGCTGGGAGAGCACCTCCCTTACAAGGAGGGGGTCACTGGTTCGAGCCCAGTAGCGACCACCATATTTATCCCGCCAATAAACTTTACCAACACGCTGGCTCAACTATGCTTGATCTCAATCAGCGAGTGCTAAATTTTACTCTTTCCCCTTTTATAATCCGTAAAATACCAAGCTCTATCGACACTCAGCCTGATTTCATTCTGCTTTTAGCATTGTTTGGAGATCAACATTATGGCCAGCGTCAGTCAATCCGCTTCTCTTGCCAATATTGCCGCTTATTTAAAGCATACCCACGCTTGCGATGAGCAAACGGCACTCAAGGAAGCACGGGAAGTCATGCACAATCTCGTCAGCATGCGCCAAAAGGGCTTTATTACCGGTTGGTACTTTGACGAACAAGGCCACTTAGAGTTGTTGCCTAGCGATGCGATCCTAAAACGTATCCTTTTAGATGATGATTAACTGCGCCAACTGACTCCTTGTCTTGATTGACGACAAACACCATCGACTTGACCACAATTAACCACACAATCAGCCTACACTGCTTATCCCAAAATAATCCATCACGCATGTTTCAGCGAAGCGCATACTTTTGCGGCATTTTTTGATCTCAAAATAACTAAGTTTGTTTAATAAACCTGCACCGCCAAGGGCTATCTATTTGAGGCAGATCCGCGCCATGGGTGGATTCCCACCCAAATACAAAATCACTGTGAGCGAGATCTCACCCACAAAACTAAAAGTGTGACAAACATCAAATGAACTACACTTTAGTAACCAAACACTTACAGAAGTCAGTGTAAGTTGGCGTGGTATTTGCCTTTAGTAAAACAGACCTCAGGGAAATCAAGGCTGTATTCCTACTCAAACTTGGTAACAAACTAACCAAGACTGAGGACAAATCCTAACAACAGAAAAAGGAACTCAAGATGACATTGAATCAACAAACTGGATTGACCCGTCCACTCAAAACCTTAGTCAAAATGCTCGCCGTTGCCTCCGTGTTCGCAACCAGCTTTAACGTATTTGCAGAACCTATTGAAATTAAGTTTTCGCACGTTGTGGCAGAAAATACGCCCAAAGGCCAAATGGCACTTAAGTTTAAAGAACTCGTTGAACAACGTTTACCGGGTGAATACAAGGTCAGTGTATTTCCTAACTCACAGTTATTTGGGGATAACAACGAGTTAGCGGCACTACTGTTAAACGACGTGCAATTTGTTGCGCCGTCACTCTCAAAATTTGAACGTTACACTAAACGCCTACAAGTATTCGATTTACCTTTCCTCTTCAATGATATGGATGCGGTAAACCGTTTCCAACAAGGTGAAGCAGGTCAAACACTGCTGAACTCTATGACCCGTAAAGGGATTGTCGGTCTAGGCTATTTACACAATGGTCTGAAACAGTTCTCGGCTAACACGCCACTTAAAAATCCTGCTGATGCAAAGGGCTTGAAGTTCCGCGTAATGGCGTCTGATGTTTTGGCGGCTCAGTTTGATGCTGTCGGCGCTATTCCAGTGAAAAAACCTTTCTCTGAAGTATTTACCCTGCTGCAAACCCGCGCTATCGATGGTCAAGAAAACACATGGTCAAATACTTACTCACAAAAGTTCTATGAAGTGCAAAGCCAAATCACTGAAAGTAACCACGGTGTGCTCGACTATATGGTCGTGACCTCTGACACTTTCTGGAAAGGCTTACCCGCTGACAAACGTAAGATCATCAAAGAAGCTTTAGATGAATCTATCGCATTAGGTAACAAAATTGCCGCTGAGAAAGATAACCAAGACAAACAGTTAATCCTAGATTCTAAACGTTCACAGTTAGTGACTTTAACGCCTGCTGAACGTCAAAAATGGGTCGATGTGATGAAACCAGTTTGGGCTAAGTTTGAAGAGCAAATCGGTAAAGATGTGATTGATGCTGCTGTAGCTGCAAATAAATAATAATGATGATAGCCGCTTAATCTCAACCGAGGTTAAGCGGCCATTTCAGCGAGGGGATTATGGCTGTGATATCGCGAATATTTGGTTATTTTGAAGAAGGTGTGCTCAATTTATTGATCACTCTGATGACGTTGTTAGTGTTTTCAGAAGTCGTCGCACGATTCTTCTTCAATACGGGTTTTCTGTGGATCCAAGAACTCACACTGACCTTTTGCGGTTGGTTTGTGTTGTTTGGTATGTCTTATGGGGTAAAAGTTGGCGCGCACATTGGTGTCGATGCCTTCGTTAAAAACTTAGCGCCTCGGGCCAAAAAGATAACGTCCCTCGTTACCGCCTTTGTCTGTATCGTCTATTGCGGACTGTTTTTAAAGGGCAGTTGGGATTACTTAAGCCAGATGTATCAAATTGGTGTGCCTATGGAGGATATTAATTTCCCCCAATTTTTCTTAAAAAGCCTCGATCCAGACTTTGCTTGGAACACCTTACGGATTGATGTTGAAGATGGCGCGGTACCGATTTGGTTATCCCAGAGCATCTTGATCATTGGTTTTTCGATGTTAACTTGGCGATTCGCCGAACTCTTTATTGCCATCCTACGTGACCAAGTCACTGGCTTCCAATTTGCCGATGAAGCGAAAGAAAGTATGCATTTAATCGATGAAAGCGTTAAAAACGCCAATGAAGAACCCGTCTCTGACGAAAAGGAGACTAAATAATGGCGATTGCAACCCTATTTACCGCCCTATTAGTGTGTATGTTTCTCGGTATGCCTATCGCTATCGCGTTAGGTTTTTCCAGCATGCTCACCATTTTATTTTTCTCGAATGACTCCTTAGCCTCAGTGGCACTCAAACTGTATGAGTCTTCATCGGAGCATTACACCCTACTCGCTATCCCCTTCTTTATTCTGTCATCCGCCTTCCTCTCAACCGGTGGCGTCGCGAGACGGATTATCGATTTTGCCATGGACAGTATTGGACATGTCCGTGGTGGATTAGCGATGGCATCTGTTATGGCCTGTATGCTGTTTGCGGCGGTTTCAGGCTCATCACCCGCAACCGTAGCGGCGATTGGTTCAATCGTGATTGTGGGCATGGTTAAAGCGGGTTATCCCGAGAAGTTTGCGGCGGGGGTTATCACGACCTCAGGCACACTTGGTATTTTGATCCCACCATCAATTGTGATGTTGGTGTATGCGGCAGCGACCGAAGTGTCCGCAGCAAGAATGTTTATGGCAGGTTTAATCCCAGGCTTAATGATGGGATTCATCCTGATGATCGTTATCTACATAGTCGCGCGCTTTAAGAACTTGCCTTCGCGTCCTTTCCCAGGCTTTAAACAACTGGGGATTTCAAGCGCTAAAGCTTTAGGTGGATTAGCACTCATCCTTATCGTACTCGGCTCTATCTATGGCGGCGTTGCGAGCCCGACTGAAGCTTCGGCTGTGGCTTGTATGTATGCGTACTTTATTGCGGTATTTGGTTACCGTGACATTGGACCATTAAAAGAGGTGGCTTGGCGCAATCAAGGTGAAAGCTTACCTAAAGCCGCCGCACGTAACTTAGGTCACATGTTCCTTGGGCTAATTAAAACGCCTATCGACAAAGACATACGTAACGTAGTGCGTGATGGTGCTAAGGTCAGTATCATGCTGCTGTTTATCATAGCTAACGCTATGTTGTTCGCGCATGTATTAACCACTGAGCGTATTCCACATATTATCGCTGAGCATATCGTTAACATGGGCTTACCCGCTTGGGGCTTCCTGATCATCGTTAACTTACTGCTACTTGCTGCTGGTAACTTTATGGAGCCATCGGCAATTGTACTGATTATGGCGCCGATCCTCTTCCCTATCGCGACTCACTTAGGCATAGATCCTATTCACTTAGGTATCATCATGGTGGTGAACATGGAGATAGGTATGCTCACGCCGCCGGTGGGGCTCAACCTCTTTGTTACCGCGGGGATCACGGGTAAGAGTATTGGCTGGGTCATTCAATCGGTTCTGCCTTGGTTACTGCTGATGTTAGCCTTCTTAACCTTGATCACTTACGTGCCACAGATTTCGCTCTTCTTACCAGAATGGTTGGATTCGATGCGTGGTTATTAATCTGCAATGCAAGGTTGTGAGATTACCCCTTGATTACAGTTAGTTTTTAAGCGAGCCTAGTCAGGCTCGCTTTGTTTTATGATGCACAGTCTCAGTGATTGATACCGTCGCTTTATCAGGATAGCCACCATGTTGCCCATGACGCCTAAGGCCAAGAAACGCCTCTTTCTCACTGTAGTGTTACTTGCAGGCCTATTTGCAACACTCAAACTGACCTATTGGGTGCATTTGCATCAAGGTAAAATCGAGATCCAAACCCAATCGGAGAAACAACTGAAGGAGTTAGTCAGCTTTCTCGATGGTGCATTATCGCGCTACGAAAGTATTCCCCACGTGCTCTCGACGAACCCTATGCTCGCCAATGTACTGAACGACCAACAAAACCCCGATAAGATCCAAGAACTTAATTTATATCTCGAAGAAATCCAGCATGTCACTGAGGCGTCCGATATCTATCTGATTGATGCCTTAGGGATTGCGATTGCCGCCAGTAACTGGCAACAGAATTTCTCCTTTATTGGCAAGGATTATTCCTTTAGACCCTATTACACCGATGCTATTTCGGGCAATTTAGGCCGTTATTATGCCGTGGGTACCAGCTCAGATAAGCGTGGTTTTTACTTTTCTTACCCTATTTATCAGCAAGGCGGCAAAGGCATACTCGGCGCGATCATAGTCAAAGTGGACATTAGCGGTATCGAGCAGCAAAGCACGAGCATTGCCATTGCGGGTCAATACCAATTCCTTATCAGCGACCCTGAAGACATTGTTTTTATCTCTAGCATCGATGAGTGGCGGTTAAAGTCACTCACTCCACTTACCCAAGCCAAACAATATGCGCTTAATGCATCAAAGCGTTACGCGGAACGCCCCATAGGTGAACTGTTGATGAAACCGCCCTATGAGAGTGGCAGCCAAGCCATGCTCTACCAATTACAAACGGGCAGAGATCATGAGCAATACATGGATAATCATCAGTTGATGGCCAAAGCTGGCTGGCGGGTGCACATCTTAGCGCCCATCAAACCCTTGCTGTCGTCTTTACCTGCACTGATGTTACTGTCAGCCAGTATTTATCTGTTGCTGGCACTCAGCATCTTGTTTAGCGCCGAGCGTCGCCGCAACCTACAGCGTATGCAGCTGGCACAAAGCCTATTAGAACAACGCGTAGAAGAACGAACTCAAGACTTGCAGCAGGCGAACCATCAGCTTAAAGACACTCAGGATGAACTCATTCAAGCGGCAAAACTGACTGTGATCGGCAGTTTATCCGCCAGCATTAACCATGAGCTTAATCAGCCGCTTGCAGCACTGCGCAGCTACGCCCAAAATACTCAAACCTTTCTAGCCCGTAATATGCAAGATAAGGCACTGGATAATATCAAGATTATTATTGAACTGACCGATAGATTGGCCGATATTGTCGGCCAATTTAAAAGCTTCACTCGCAAGAGCCAAGGCACGGATAGCGCCACCGATATTGGCCGCTGTATCAAACAAGCGCTGACCATAGTTCAGCCCGCAATAGACAAGCAAGGCGTTGAACTCGATGTGCAGTTACCCAATGGCAACTATCAGGTTTGGGGCGATAAAGTCCGATTACAGCAAGTGTTTGTCAATATCATGAGCAACGCCATTGTCGCTATGCAACAATCGGTTAAACGCAGCTTGGTCATCCGCGTGACCAGTGAAGATAAGTTCTGCATCAGCATCCAAGATTCTGGCCCTGGCGTACGTGAAAGCCAAATGGAAAAAATATTCGAACCTTATTTTACCACCAACGAGCGCCACGGACTGGGGCTTGGCTTATCGATTTCACAGCGTATTATCGAATCCATGCAAGGCCAAATTAACGTTGCCAATGCCGAAGAGGGTGGCGCCATTTTCCAGATTATTTTACCTATTTATTTGCTTGAGGAACGTTAGTCTTATGAGTGTGCCCAATTCCATCCAAGATTATTCTGTTCTCATCATCGACGATGAGCCACACATAGGCACAGTTCTCGTTCAGCTATTTGAACTTGAGGGCATTAAGGCGCTCGCCACCACAGAGCCTAAAGGGATCGCTAAGCACCTGCATAAAGATTGGGCGGGAATGGTGATATCAGATGTCAACATGCCGCAATTAGATGGCATCAGCTTAATGCAACAAATCCGCCTGCAGGACCCCGACCTCCCCGTTGTGTTATTGACAGGGTTTGGGGATATCGCCATGGCAGTCAATGCCTTAAAGCAAGGTGCCTACGACTTTCTCGAAAAGCCCTTTAATAACGAGCATATACTCGATGTGGTCAAGCGCGCCTTAGATAAACGCAGCCTGACCCTAGAGAACCGTAAGCTTAAAAAGGATCTCGAAAGTCAGAGCGTACCAGGCCCTCGCATTTTGGGTAACAGTGTCGGCATCAACCGCATGCGCCACATCATAGATCAAGTGATAGACACCCCAGCTGATGTGTTAATCGAAGGCGAAACAGGCACAGGTAAAGAGCTCGTCGCCCGCTATTTACACGATCACAGCAGCCGCAGCCAAGCCAACTTTGTCGCCATCAACTGTGGGGCGATCCCCGAAAACTTAATTGAAAGTGAGCTCTTTGGCGCCGAAGCAGGTGCCTTTACCGGCGTCGATAAGATGCGCATTGGTAAGTTTGAATACGCCAACGGCGGTACATTATTTTTAGATGAAATTGAAAGTACACCACTGTCGCTGCAAGTAAAACTGCTGCGGGTACTTGAAGATCGTAAAGTTGAACGCTTAGGGTCAAACAAAAGCATCAGCCTTGATATACGGGTAATCGCCGCCACTAAGGTGGATTTAAAAAGCCTGTGTGACACGGGGGAATTTCGCCAAGACTTGTTGTATCGCTTAAATCTGGTGACTGTGCCTATCCCTCCCCTGCGGGATCGCCGTGAAGATATTCCTTTGCTGTTCCTGCACTTTGCCCGCGTCGCATCGGCACGCTATCACAAAGCGCTTATTGCCTTAAATGCCGAGCAAAACGCCATACTCACCTCCCACGACTGGCCGGGTAATGTGCGTGAATTACGTAATCTCGCCGAACGCTTTGTGCTGCTGGGCGGAGAAGCCGCCTTTGCTGGCACTTTGGGCAATACCCCAAGCCTGCACTCGAGTATGTCCTTACTGCAACGAGTCGAGTTTTTTGAGCGGGTATTGATTGAAGAAGCGCTCAGCCACAACAAGGGCAGTATTAAGCAGACGATGGAGCAACTCGAACTCCCCCGCAAAACCCTCTACGACAAAATGCGTAAATATGATTTAGACCGCAAGCAGTACATTAATTCCGACGACTAAACAAATTGAAAGCTAGACTAATACCCGTTTGACATGCGTTTGATGGTAATGCAAACGGGTGATGGCTAAGGCAATCAAGGCCAGTAAGGTTAACGAGCCCATCACCACGCCGCGCCACTGCGCCTCATGCCAAAACATCATCAAATAAGGCCCACCAATCGCAGCGCCTAAGTAGTAACAACATAAATACAGCGATGTCGCCTTAGCCCGATCGCGACTGGCGCGCATCGCGACAAAGGAATTACAGCAACTGTGGGTGAGGAAGAAACCACAGGCCGTCATCAAAAAACCTAAGCTAATGGTTAAAGTGGTATCAAACAGGGTCAGTAAGCTTCCGAGCAACATCACGCACCAAGACCACTGATACAACTTATGTTGGCCAAATTTGGCGAGCCATTTCGCAGTGAAATACGAAGCTATAGTCCCACTGGAATAACACAGGAAAATCAAGGTTGCTTGAAAGCGACTCCATTCATAGGGCGCCGCCATCAAATGCAGCTGAATAAAACTAAATTGATTCACCATCATCATAAAGGTTAAGCCGCCAATCGCGTAGACCAAGCGCATTTGTGCATCGGTGAGATGATGGCTAAAGCCATGAAGATCTTGGGCTAAACGGGCGCGTTTTGATAAAGAGGGCTCAGTTTTACTCTTTGACATGGCCTGCGCATCGGCAAGTGAAGGCAGCAAATCGTTCACTAAAGCCACGCCCGCTAAGGTGACTAAAAACAACAGCCACATGGATTCTTGCCAAGATAAAAACTGCGACATAACGCCGCCGAGTAAACGACCAACAATGCCACCAATGCTATTCGCCATAATGTAAATGCCCGCGGCTTTGAGCATAGTGCTCGGTGACAACTGCTCTTTAAAGTACGCCATAGCAATTGCTGGCACGGCAGCGAGTAACGCACCTTGCAGCAATCGCACTAGCACTAGCCCGTTAAAGTCCGGTGCCCAAATTAACAGTAAGTTAGATAGCGCCAACAACCACAGGCTGACAATAATCGGTGTGTGTCGACCGATACGGTCTGACAGTACCGCATACAAGAGCAATGAAAAGGCCAAGGAAAAACTGGTTACCGACAGGATTAACGTCGCTTTAGACCCCGATACCGCAAAATGCTCCGCAATCAGCGGCAGCATGCCTTGCATCAGATATAAGTTGATATACACCACCACAGAGGCAACACATAGCGCCCACATCAATCGGGTGTCACGCTGTTTATTATCAATCATAGTATCTAACTCGGCTTGCACAGGAGCCTCGACAAAGCATCACTTATAGGATAGACAAAGGTTATCACTGGGCATAACATAACAATAATAGATAATATCTATCGCTATCATTGATTTTTGTTATAGCCACAAAGTACCGACCTTACCACTATTCAACAGTATGGGCCCGATTGATGGATATCCGCCAACTCAAGCATTTAGATGCCCTTGCCAGTACTGGCAGCTTTACCGCCGCAGCCAAAAAGCTCAATATGGCCCAACCAGCCTTAAGCCAAAGTATCAAGCGCTTAGAAGTCGCACTCGGCGTGACTTTGGTTAATCGTACGAGCAACAAGAATGACAAGCTGCTCGCACTCACGGCCGAAGGTTTAGTCCTGCATCAACATGCCACTTTGATCCTGAAACAGATTAAGCAGGCCGAAGCGCAAATCCGTGCCATGGCGAATCTCACCTCGGGGGAAGTCCGTATTGCCGTGCCGGGCATGCTGGGATCTTTCTACCTGCCCTCGCGCTTAATGGCTTTTCGGCATAAATACCCCGAGTTGAAACTGTCACTGTTTGAAGGCGGGACGCGCGACGCACTGCGTATGTTGCAACAGGAAGAAGTGGATATTGCGATCATTACCGCCCAAGACCTACAACCCGAATTTGATAGTCAGCTGTTAATCCGTGAGCAAATGGTGATCGCTATGGGAGCCGAACACCCTTTAGCGGAACATAACGCCGTCAGTCTCAATGACTTTTTCGACCATGAATTAGTGATGTTCAAGACAGGTTATTTCCACCGCGAGTGGATCTTATCGCAAGCCAAGGATCTGGGGAAAAAGCCCAATGTCGCCTTCGAGACTAATCTGATTAACCTTATCAAACAGATTGTTTCCCAAGGATTTGGGATCACCAGCGTGCTCGAAATGGCCATAAGCTCAAAAGATGACATTTTAGCTAAGCCCTTCGATCCACCAGTATTTTTGAATCTGCACATCGCATGGAAAAAACAACGCCCGGTGAGTCAAGCAGACCGCGCCTTTGTCGATTTTTTAATGTCAAATCGCTGACCTAAACCGATTAAAACAAAAAGGGCTGATATCAATATCAGCCCTTCTCTATTTACTATTAAATTACTGTTAAACCTCTCGATTTAACCTTAAGCGATTAGCCTTGTTTACGACGACCAAAGGCAAATGGTAGCAATAACAAGCTTAACCAACCTAATGAACCACCATCATCTTTCTTAGCGGGTGTTTCAGTCACAGACACAGACACGACACTTGAATCTTTATTGCCATGGTTGTCCGCTACAGTCAGTTGGAATGACACTGTTTGAGCTGTACCACTCACTTCTGGCGCCACGAGATTAAGCTTGGCTGCATTAGCGTCAAAGTTAAAGCTCGCACCGCCTAACTGAGTCCATTTGTAGGTTAATGGATCATTGTTGGCATCGGATGACTTGCTCGCATCGATAAACAGTGGTTTACCTTCTTGAACAGATACCGGTGCTTCAATCACTGCCACTGGCGCAACTTCTGGCACATCAAATTGATATTCTTGCTTCAAGATTTCAGCCGACTCGTTGTTCACTTTGTTGGTCAAAGTCACAAGGTTGTCTTGGCTTGCCTTACGTGGCACTAAGTCAAACGTCACATCTTGTGCCGATGCACCAGAGACCATCTCGATAGTCCAAGTGATCTTATTACCCACTTGTGTACCTTGATGGCTGATATTAGCCACTTCGTGACCTTCTGGTAATAACGCCTCTAAAGTGTAAACGCGGGTTTCTTGCGTTTTGTTCGCTTCGACACGGGTCTTCATCATTTTAGCGGCGCCTGGCGTTAACTCGCCAGAAACAGTGCTACCTAGAGGCGGTAAAACATCATCACTGACGCGCTCAAATAATACCGGAATTTTAACCGGTGCGACTTTGTCATCAGTAGTGGTCAGAGTCAGCATAGCCAAGCCAGCATCGCCCACTAACATCGCTTGTTTCCACGCTAAGTTGACATTAAAATTTTTATGATCACCGGTAAGATTTGCCGTTAAGTTATCACCCGCTTCATCGTATAAGGTCACTTGTTTCAAACTAAAAGCATCATCCGCATCGGCTGCAGATGCCTGATAGTTCTGTATCACGACAATATACTCACCTTTCACTGGGTCCTTAATAGACACACTTTCTTTTGAACCACCAAACGCAGAAGATGCCGCGATAGAAAGCTTACTACCATCTTTCTTATCGAGTATCACAAACATGTCTAAGTCAGGAGAGGTGGTATTACCGATTGATGCATTGAAATATAACGCTTTGTCTTCAACGTTAAAGCTAAATACTTTTACGCCATCGGCTAAATCATCAAATGCACTATCGGTATTTGAATCTTGTTTCACACTTGATTCATAAGTAGCGCTTAACTTAAGTTCAGTCACTGTCGCCGCAACACCCGGTAGATCAATCGCTTTTAAGTGAGCTAAATTGCGCTCATCGGCATCACGTGAGGCTGAAACATTAACAACCGCAGGTAAGTCGCGTTTAGCAATCTTAGCCACGATCGGCATGTTAGCCGTTGGGAAGGCTTCCGAAGCTAATACTAAGTTACCAAAGCCCCAACTTGCACCCACGTCAGTCACATCAGCAGTCACTGTGATAGTTTGGCTCTCACCTTTTTTCAGGTTGAAGCTTTCTGGCATCACAGTTAACGCGAACTTATCGGTTGCGGAAACACCTTTTGCAGTCCAGCTACCGTCAGCCGTTGCAGTGACAGTACGTGTCCAAGTACAAGTATCGATACAACGTGAATCAGCCATGCTTGGAATGTTTAACTTACGTGGATCGCCACCTGTTGTAGGGTTAGCAATCTCGTAGTTTAAGGCACTTTCATCCATCACTAAGCCAGATTTAGCCGCTAAATCCACACGAATACGGCCTGCGCCTACGTCAAACGGATCTGCAACAGTTTTGCCATCAGCCTTTTTCATCGCTTGGGCTGTCGTTGCTGTCATCATTAGCGCAGAACGAATGTTATCTGGGGTCCAATCTTTATGCAGTGATTTAAGTAACGCGCCAGCACCGGCAACATGAGGACTCGCCATTGAAGTACCTGACATCAAAGTGAAATCAGCAGGATCAGTCCCTGTCTTATCATGGCCAAACTGTTGATCTGAATAAGCAGCGTAGATGTCACTGCCCGGTGCAGCAACATAAGGCACCAGTACATCGTTAGTCAGGTTAGGTCCAATCAAGGAGCTGGCAGCTAAAACATCCGCTTCTTTACTGACCACTTTAGGGGTTGGAGACAGCGTGATTTCAAGCGCTGGATTTGCTGCCATAGCAGCAATCAGTTCTAAGCCATCGATATCGCCAATAAATACTGCGGGAATATCCAATTTATCTAACCCAGACATGGTCAGGCGCGCATTATTTTCACCATCTCTATTGAAAACAATCACACCCTTAGCGCCAGCTTTCATCGCCGCTGCGACTTTGATATCGAATGAACAACCACCGCGTCTTAAAACAGCGATCTTGTCTTTAAAAGCATCGGCGGCAAATGGTTTACAGGCTTCAAAATTAGCCGCATCAATTGTACCAGCATAAACAGGCACACCTTTGAGCACTTCAGTTTGAACTGGACCCGATCCCGCAGTGTAATTGTAGTTTTTACCATTAAATTCAACGGCACGTACTATGTCACGATTGTGAGTCGAATTAGCAACCGACGTATACCAAGGCGCATTTTTAGGCGTAGAGTAAGGTGTTTGATTAATAGCAGGGCTAGTGTTTGTCGCGGCACGTGTGTTACCCGCAGCTACTGCAGCAAAAATACCCGCATTACGCGCAGCTAAGAAACCTTGTTCTGTTGCACTATTCCACGGATTTCCACCACCGCTGATTGAAAAGTTAATCACATCGACGCCATCTTTGATTGCATCGTCTAACGCTTTCAAGATAGGTGCAGTCGGGCAGCCAGAATAAGTGTCGCCCGCATTACCCGGATTACAGATTTGATAAGCAATGATGTTTGCATGTGGTGCAACACCTGAGATTTGCGCAAATTCAAGACCCGTCGCAATACCATCACCTTCTAACTTACCCGTTTCACCTTGCACATAAGGGACATTCACTAAAATGTTACCTGCTGCTGTACTGGCGACATGCGAACCGTGTCCGCCGTAATCCTCACCATTTTTTGCCGGAGGGGTGTCACCATACACTTTAACATCATCAAAGTTATTGGTGATTTCTGGATAGCTACGGACACCGATCAGTTTGTCGTTACACATGCTGGCGAAATCAGTTTTACAGTCACCAATATAGATGCCTTGACCTAATGGGTTAGTGTGGTCATAACCATCTTGGCCAACATCCGCAAATGAAGCATGGTCAGAGTTAATGCCTGAGTCGATAATACCGACAATCACACCTTCCCCCATGGCTTTCGTGCCCGTTGCACTACCATCCCATACATTTGGAGAACCGATAAGCGCTTGGCTGACGTCGGTTTCCATTTGTTCCATGCGTTCGCGCTCAACAAACGCAACCTCAGGTAACTCAGCCATTTTCTTAGCTTGAGCTTGAGTCATACGAACTGCCATACCGTTTAACGCATACTGATAGGTCGTTAATGGCTGCAGATTGGTGCCAATTGCCGCACTCGCGTTAGCTAAAAATCGGTTTTGTTTGACTTTCAAATAGCTTACATAACTTTTGACTTCAGGTCTTGAAGCATCGAGCTTGCCATTCACAGCGACTTTTGAAGTGCCACTTGTCTGCACTCTCTGTGAGCTCGTCGCTTTAAAGCCAGGAGTCGTTCCTTGATAATTGGCGACTGAACTGTCACGTAAACGAACGATATAAGTAAATTCACCCTCGCCTAAATCCGCTTCTGGTACAAACTTAACTTCAGCTCCGGCAGCATTACCGCGTAATGACGTGGCTTGTAGTTCACTTGGAATATCTAACTGCAAGGTTTCACCCGTAGGTGATAAAACGGTTTGCGCATTTGCCGCCGACGATAACAGCGCCATAGACACTGCTAGTGCTATTTTAGTTTTCATTGTAACTTCCCTAATTCTTATAAGTTGTATGATTTATAAAACTCAGGTTGGTGGCATGAATACACTGCAACAACCAAGAACGTCACCTGTAACTGACATTTTTTATGAATAACCATTCAATTTACTGTGATGATGATCACTGAGTTTTATCGCGACGATTTGTAACACGCTAAGATACAAATTAAAACATTAAGTTAACAGAACGTTATTCAGTAAATCGTATATCAGCTTCTATTTATCTTAAAAAAGAGAAATAGATTGTTTCGCAGGTTGAATAGCCGGTAAATTAAAGCTCATAAACAAAAATGTGAAATACAAATAGTTATTTAAAATCAGTATATTAATTAAAACTCTTAAATATTTTAGCACCAAGATAGTGCACTAAAAAACAGAACGAGTGACCGTAAAAATATTATTATTCGCAAAAAACATCTGTTACAAAATAAACATTTTCAAAAATAAATTTAAACACAAATTAAACTTACCTTTAACTTTCTTTAAACAAAATTAGTATGAATGCCATTTTTACAAAATGGTACTCCTTATAAATAAAGACTAACTTATGCATTAATATTCTTAGCTCTGTGTAAAGCAAAATCATATTTGATTTTACATTTACAACATGGATACCCGAATATTAACCACAAAAAAGCCCTTCCAATATAAATTGAAAGGGCTACATCTTCAGCAATACAAAAATGATACGCAGGCAATAATTAGGAGTGATTAATTCGCCATGACCGCCTTCATTAACACTTCTGTCGTGAACTTATCATTATTGACGACAGGGAACCTGTCATAGGTTTGGAAGATCACTTGGTCTTGGAACTTGATCATCGCCACTACGCCATATTGGATACTCTTATCGATCGATTTTGCAGGCAGCGTAAATTTAAACGGCACTGGCGCTCTGGCGATGTTAAAGGTTTTCTGTGCGACGATAATACCCGGGGTATTCAAATCAATAATTGCAATAGTGATTTGGCAACCTTGAGGCAAGGGAATTTTCTCTAAATAACCCGCTGCGCCATTGATAATAATCGGGGGTTCAGGTTTCACCGTCACGCAGCCATTGAGTAGAATAGCCATGAGCGAGAACAATACAAACGACTTTATTTTCAGATACATATTAACGTCCTTTTACCATGCGGATCAGGCCTTCTTGGGTAGAAGAAGCCACTAATTCACCTTGTTGATTGAAAAACTGCCCTCTGACGTAACCTCTGCCACCGCTGGCATTGGGGCTATCAATACTGTAAAGCAACCACTCTCCCATATTAATCGGGCGATGGAACCACATAGCATGATCTATCGTCGCCATGCGCACTCCAGGACTTAAAAACGACACGCCGTGGGGCTGAGCCGCTGTCACGAGAAAGTTAAAGTCCGAGGCATAGGCGAGTAAATATTCATGAATATGGGCGTCATTTGGCATGGGACCATTGGCCCTCATCCACACATGCCGGTACGGCTCGGTTTCTTTGGGCGCAAAGGGATGTAATGGATTAACCAGTCGCATCTCAATGGGCGCATCGGCCATAAACTTTTCGAGTATGCTCGGCGGCACTTTATCCCGCATCGTCAGCGCTAACTCCTGCTGATTCAATAAACCTTCAGGTCCAGGTACTTGCGGCATCATCGCTTGATGACTAAATCCTTCTTCAGGTTCTTGGAAGGAACAGGTCATGTGGAAAATCGGTCGACCTTTTTGAATTGCACTCACGCGGCGGGCACTAAAACTGCCGCCATCTCGCATATTTTCGACTTCATACACAATCGGTAACTTCTCGTCACCGGCACGTAAAAAGTAGGAGTGTAATGAGTGGACCTTACGCTCAGCGGGGACGGTTTGTTTAGCGGCGCTCAGCGCTTGCCCCATCACTTGACCACCAAACACATGCCCAAATCCCAGATCTTGGCTCTGACCACGAAAGAGGCCGATTTCAATTTGCTCAAGGGAAAGTAATGATAAAAGATCGTCTAATACCTGACTCATGGGATCCTACTGCATAATTAGCCATTAATGCTAAAGGGTAACTCAGTTCGCCTTAAGCTGACCAGTCTTCTATCGATTATTCACAATGAAATCATCACTCCCACGATACAGGATTTAAACGAGGCTTGACTCAAGTTCAGTGCGGGTGTCATCTGCGTATTGCGAAGGGTTTTACTTGACCCGTTAACGCGGTTTAATAACAGAGGTCATGGGCTGAGTTATGGGTAACAGTGTCACTCATCAATCAATTTTAATATGGTGTTCTAGCGCACTTAACTGAGACCAAGACAAGACTTTATCCTCACCACTGGAGTGCAAAGTAACAGGAAAGGATTGGTGTAACTGAGGCCACTGCTGCGCGAGATTATCTGGCGTAAAAAGCCCCTCATTAAAATACATCGGCTGAAACTCGACAAACATGCCATGACTGACGCTGCCCGCACCTGCGAGTAAGTGTTGACCATTGGGCGCCTGTTCACTCACCAAAAAAGCCGTTGTGGCGGTTAATGACTCAAAGGAAAATAACGGCTGAATCGCACTTGCTAAATGTTTGGCTGTCATCGCTGTGACGGCCTGTGGGCATAGACTATTGACACGAATATTATGGATATCTCCTTCTATCGATAAGCAATTCACCATGCCCACCAGCGCCATCTTACTCGCGCTGAAACCGACTTGATGCAAATCACCAAACAAGGCCGAAGCCCCCGTCGTCATCATGATCCGACCATAATCCTGTTGTTGCATATAGGGCCAAACGGCTTGCGTCAGATAAAAACTGCCATTGAGATCGACATCCAATTGCCGTTGCCACTGCTCAAGCTTAATGTGTTCGAACGGACAAGCACCGTAGATCCCCGCGTTATTAATCAAGATATCAATGCGATGCCAACGTAAGATCACTTCTTCGACCATGCGGTTTACTTCATCCCGCTGGCTAACATCGAGCACAAAGTAGAGACAGTCACCGCCGAGTTTAATAATGCTGCAGTAGGTTTGCATCAATGCTAAGTTGGCCGACATTGTTTGAGCACCATAGGTAGAAATAGACTCGGATGACGATAACGGCTGATCAACGAGCACCACTTTCGCGCCCCGCTCAGCTAACATAATGGCATAGGCTCGACCTAGCCCTGCTCCCGCCCCAGTGACTAACGCCACCTTATTATCGAAACGCATCCAAATATATCCTTATCGGCATAACAGTAGCGGCAAAACGCAGCCAATGAATGCTCAAAAACAACCCGCATAAGGCGACTAGCACCTGTGGTATCTCCAGTTGAACATAGGATTTAGCGTTACGCCTATGTCTTGGGCGGCGCAGTGTCTCCAACAACATCAACTATAGAAACACAGACTTTTTTGATTTTCTTTGAGCTTGACGACAAATCTCCGTCTACATCAGTGAACATATGTGCGCCAATTCAAACTCTGTTAAATGCGTTTATTAGATAGTGCTCACTTTCGTGTTAAATCTTGTTATGCTATGCGCTAATTGAGCCCTTGCTCGATACCATTTCCCATTTACCAATAACGACTGGACGCCATGAATCCTTGGATTTTAGCTATAAGACCCCGTACGCTACCCGCGGCCATAGGTCCCCTATTGATAGGCAATATTCTCGCCCTGCATCTTGAGAGTTACAGCTGGTTAATTGCTGCCACTTCTATGCTGTGCGCTGTGCTATTACAAATTGCCGTCAATCTCGCTAACGACTATTTTGACTTTAAAAACGGCATAGACACGGCCGAACGCTTAGGACCCGTTCGCGTGACGCAAAGTGGTTTAATTCCACCAACGAGCGTCCGCAATGCCATGATATTTTGCCTATTAATGGCACTTGCTGTGGGTTCCTATTTAATTTGGCACGGAGGCTGGCCTATCGCGATTCTCGCCGCGGCAGCCATTTTAGGTGCACTCGGTTATAGTGGTGGCCCCTATCCCCTCGCTTCCCATGGGCTGGGCGAAGTCGCGGCCTTTATCTTTTTTGGATTGGTCGCTGTCGTGGGGAGTTATTATCTGCAGGCGGGCGATACAACAATCAATGCTTGGTTATTAGGCTGCGCCATTGGGCTGTTCAATGCGGCGATCATGCTGGTGAATAACACCCGCGATATTCGCACCGACACCCAAGCGGGCAAACACACATTGGCAGTACGTATCGGCGAAGCGCAATCAAAAGTGTTGTATCAAGCGCTGATTTACCTGCCCTTCGGCTTAGTGATTGCAGGCTTTCTACTGGGTATTTTACCTGGGTTACCAGTATTACTCGCGGGTTTGTCACTGCTTATCGCCCGTAAACTCAGCAGCGATTTCTATGCGGTGTCTGGTGAAGCGTTAAATCCGTTACTCGGCCGCACGGCTAAGTTAACGATGATTTTCAGTACCTTGTTTAGCGTGGGTTTAGTGTTTACCGCATAAGAGTAAAGCCGCTAGGCTAATGCAACTGGTCGCTACAAGCAGCCGCAGCTTAATCCTGAATACAACAAAGGTTCGTATCTGTCGAGGATACGAACCTTTTTTATTGGCTAAATATGCTTAGCCTTAGGTTTACTGTCATGTTCGACCACGGCAATCCAACATCAGATTATTGCCAGATTATTGCCAGATTATTGCCAGATTATTGCCAGATATAGCCTGAGATCAGAGTATTTAGCAAAATGCCGTTAAAGTTACGTAGCGCTTGGGATGAGTCACTGTGACCAGCGCCGAAACACACATGCAGAGGCAATAAATGTTCTTCCCGCGGATGACTAAACCGCGCCTCAGGAGCCGCTTGCCAGTGAGTCAGTGCTGTTTTGGTCTCGGCAGTGTTCACGCTTGCGGTTAATGTTTGCGTCAGCCAATAGTCAAACTCTGCGCTGCGACTTTGGACCGTGGGATCGCTTGAAAAAAACGCCCGCATATTGTGAAACGACATCCCTGAGCCCACAATCAATACCCCTTGATCCCGCAGCGGCGCTAAGGCTTCGCCAATCGCTATATGGGTTTCAGGATCGAGACGGTGGACTAACGACATTTGTACTACGGGAATATTCGCCTCGGGATACATCAACTTAAGTGGTACAAAGGTACCGTGATCAAATGCGCGTTCGCTATCTAAGCGGGCGGCGATACCCTTATCCGCGAGCATATTCGCAATCTGTGCCGCTAATTCTGGCTCACCCGGTGCAGGATACGTCAGCTGATACGCTTCGGGTGGAAAACCATAGTAGTCATATAAAATGCCGGGCTTAGGGCTACTCGACAAGGTCACCACAGATTCTTCCCAATGGGCGGTGATCAGCACAATCGCCTTAGGGGTTTCAATGGGCGCGGTCACTGAGGTTAAAAAAGCACGTAACTCTTTATGATTGGCATCATTTAGCAAAGGCATTGGGCCACCACCGTGGGGCACAAATAGCACAGGCATACGACTCGCTTTAACTTGCATCATGGTTTTCTCTTGTTGATTAACTTATATCGGTACGACTGACTTCAGACTCTATTTTTATCACTTAAAATGCGGAGCGACTTAGCGCCAACTGTCGCTGAAATTGCACTAAACGCTCAATAATTTCATCCAGTTTGATAACTAGAAAGAATCCAGCCGATAAACTCAATGCAGGCAGTGCATTAATCGCCGCTTCATAGTTAAATTGAAAATAAATCGCCCCCATCATAATCGCCAGCAAACCGCTCGCCGATAACACTCGGTAGTCACGTAGACACAATCCAAAGGCGCCAATCACTTCCATCAAACCAATAAAATAGCCAAATCCGGTGGGAAGATTCATCAAAGTAAACGGAACATGGAACATATGCACGCCAAATAACTTGGCAAATCCCGAGATAAAAAACACTATGCTCATCGCCAGTGTAACGGTTGCGGCGGCGCGATTGAGTGTATTGGCACAAAGGAATAGCTTCTGCGTATCGGCCTCAGCAACTAAGCCATTGATACTTGAGCCCTTAGCACCACATAAGTTTAAAAATCGCATCGCACACACCCCATTGATCTTAATATTGCCGTCAGTCTTGGGCATAAATCCGCAGACCACGAGCGAGAATGGAGTAGATTATGAGCCGATAAAAGATAAATAAATATGGAATAAAATCTAATATCTCATAAACTAATACTTTATGACTTGCGAGCAATCCCAGTGACCTTAGACCAACTGCTGATGTTTAAAACCGTGGCTGAGGCGGGCTCACTCAAAGCCGCCAGTGACAAGCTACATAAAACCCAACCCGCCATTAGTCAAAGTATCAAACAGTTAGAATCTCAACTCGATCTCATCTTATTTAACCGTGAAGGTTATCGACTCGCCATCACAGAGCAAGGCCGAAAACTGCTGCAACATACCCAGCGGGTGCTGAATGAAGCGCAGGAAATGAAGCAAGTGGCGAAACATTTAGCCAAAGGCAACGAAGCGAGTATCACCTTAGCTTTTGAAGCCTCTTTCAATCTCGCTCGAATTCTACCGATTTTAGAACTGACTCAAAATGAGTTCCCCTATACTCAAATCATTCTCAAACAAGAATTTTTAACCGGTGCACTCGAAGCGTTGAATCAAGATAAAGCCGAAATCATCATCTCAGCTGGCGGAATTGAGCCCATACGTTCGAGTCATTTAGAATTAGCCTATTTATTTTCCGGTAGCCTGCTCGATGTCGCTGCGCCGCGCATGCTTGAGCGCCATCCGACACTGAGCTACGCACGAGAGCTCGTTAACGAATACCAAATCGTGATCCAAGATACGGGCTCAGGCACTGCGAATATTGAGTTTGGGGTACAGGCGGGGCAACGACGTTGGTATGTTAATGATTTTTATACCAAGAAAATGCTTATTCAAAGTGGCATGGGCTGGGGCAAACTGCCGCACTATATGATTGAAGATTCACTCAAACAAGGTGCATTAATCGCACTGGATCTACGCGAAAGACAAAACAACATTCAACTCGATTACTATGTTATGCGAAAACCCCACTCACCTTTGGGCCCTGTCGCCCAAGCACTCTGGCAAAAGCTGATCGCCTTTTCATCTGAGCTGAATGCTTAGGAATTCAAGCTTCAGGTTTGGTTTTAGTGGCTTTAAATAAGGTGAAGTAACCAAGTTGTATGCCCTTATTAAAGTCATCGGCCATAAGTAAAAACGCCCCTCGATAAGGGGCGTTTTTCATTTCAATAACTGGCTAAACCTGAGATTTAAACCTTAGACTTAAACCTTAGCTAAGGTGCGCTCTTTGGCGCTCCAATCTAAGTGATATTTCTCGCCAGCTGGCGTATCGATACGCTCAAAGGTATGAGAGCCGAAAAAGTCACGCTGACCTTGGAGCAAGTTCGCCGGTAATGTTTCGCAGCGATAACTGTCGTAATACGCCAGTGCAGAGCTAATACACGGCGCTGGAATGCCTTGCATTACCGCTGTCGCTACCGCAGTGCGCCATAGGCCTTGCTTTTCAGATAAGGCTGACGCAAAACTGTCGGCCATCAACAGATTGCTAAGCTCGGCATTATCTTCATAGGCTTGAGTGATTGATTGCAAGAACGTCGCGCGAATAATACAACCCGCACGCCAAATTTTTGCAATTTCAGCAAAGTCTAACTGCCATTTTTGTTCATGGGCCGTCATCGCCATCAACTGGAAGCCTTGCGCGTAACAACACACTTTCGCGCAATATAACGCGCTTTCTAGAGCTTCAATCAACTGCGCTTTTTGCGCCTCATCAATAGCAGGTGCATTTGGCCCAGCCAATTTCTGGCTGAGTTGTAAACGTAAGGATTTTTGGGTACTTACGGCGCGAGCATATACAGCTTCAGCAATCGTCGGTGCCGGACAACCAATTTGTAAACTGCTTACGGCCGTCCACAAACCCGTTCCTTTTTGGCCCGCTTTATCTAAGATCATTTCCACCAATGGTTTACCCGTTAATGGATCGGCCTGTTTTAAGACTTCGGCACTGATCCCCATCAAATAGCTGTTTAAGCTACCTTTGTTCCAGCGTTCAAACACATCGCCCACTTCTGCAGCGCTCATGCCTAAACCGTCATGCAGCATTTGATAGGCTTCGCAAATCAACTGCATATCTGCGTATTCAATACCGTTATGCACCATCTTCACGTAATGGCCAGAACCCGCAGGACCAATATAAGTCGTGCATGGCTCGCCTTCTGTCACTGGATTACCCGGTTCGAAGCGCTCTATGGGTAGACCTGTACTCGCATCAACCTTAGCGGCAATGGCTTTCCAAATAGGTGCAACGTGATGCCATGCATCGATATCGCCGCTTGGCATAAGTGATGGACCGAAACGCGCACCGACTTCACCGCCCGAAACCGCAGAGCTAAAAAATACAAACTGACCTTTGTAGCGCGCTTCACGCTCAACAGTGTCAGTCCATAGGCTGTTACCAGTATCGATAACGATATCATCGGACTCAATTCCGGCAGAAATCAAAGCACTACAGACACCATCGACGGGTGCGCCCGCGGGAACAGAAAGCACAAGAATGCGGGGTTTTGTGAGACTGGCTAACATTTCGGTAAGATTAGAACAGCCAAGAATGCGAGGTTCGAGTCCAGCGCGTTCCTGTTTTTCTTGCTGTATAACACCATTAACTTTAACAGGATCGAGGTCAAATGCGCTGACGTGATATTGGTTATCCGCGATGTTTAGCGCGAGGTTTTTACCCATAACGCCAAGGCCAATTACGCCGATATCATTAAGATTTCTGTGGTTTTGCATTATATAATTCCCACGGGTCACAGAGGTTAGAGCTAACCAATTTTGAGGGGTAATTATACCGATCTTTGTAACTTAATTACCAGAGACATACGATTGGCAATTTCGATTATGCTGAAAGTACCAATCGTTTACGTCTCATTTATCCAATATAAGCGTCAATTAATGGGCGAGTTTAAGCCCTAAAACGCCCAGTAAGATCAGTATCAAACTGGCAATCTTAAGTAAGCTAACTCCTTCTCCTAACAGAATAATCCCTGCAATTGCGGTGCCCATAGCACCAATGCCGACCCACACGCCGTAAGCCGTACCGATAGGCAGTTGCTTAACTGCGAGTCCGAGTAGCAACACACTCACAGCCATCGACGCCACTGTAAAGATACTTGGCCACAAACGCGTGAAACCTTCGGTATATTTAAGCCCTATGGCCCAACCAATTTCGAATAAACCCGCAAGGACTAATAAGAACCAACTCATAGTGAACTCCCAAAAAAGGGGTCGTCCCCATGTTAGATTAGGCGTATTTAGGGTCGTCCCTAAGCCATTTTATTACAGTAAAAACTGTAGGTGATGATTGTGCATGATGAGAATGAAAGACTAGCAAATTTGAGGAGGAAAATTCAATCTTTGATTTTACCGAAATAAGAAATGCCATGAGCAAAAAGGCGATAGCAAGCTTGGTCAGTTTACTATCGCCTTGATATTTCAACTCTCGATAAGACCTTTACACTCTTTCTACAAAAGCCTTTACGCTCTATTTATTACACTAAGGCATCGGCATAACCCATTCGAGTAAGTGCAGTGCGCACTAGCTCTAAGGTCTGTGGATCTTCTATGGTCGCTGGCGCGGTATATTGCTGATTATCGGCAATTTTTCGCATAGTACCGCGTAAAATTTTACCCGAGCGCGTTTTAGGTAATTTTTGAATGGCACTCACTAACCTAAAGGAGGCGACGGGACCAATCTCTTGACGAACTAGGGTAATAAGCTGTTTATGCAGCTCTTCGTCACTGATCGTCACGCCCTTTTTCAGTACCACTAATCCAAGAGGCACCTGACCTTTAAGCTGATCATCGACACCAATCACCGCCGCTTCGGCCACATCAGGATGTTGACACAAGACTTCTTCAAAACGTCCGGTCGATAGCCTGTGTCCTGCTACATTTATGATGTCATCGATACGACTCATAATGTAGAGATAACCATCTTCATCGGTATAACCCGCATCGCCAGTTAAGTAATAACCTGGATACATAGACAAGTAACTATCTTGATAGCGTTGATCATTTTGCCACAATGTAGTTAAGGTTCCCGGCGGCAAAGGCAATTTAATCACCACATTCCCCGAGGTATTGGGCGCAACTTGCTCACCCAATTCATCCACTACTTCAACCGCATAACCAGGCACAGGTAAAGCGGGTGAGCCCGGCTTAATGGCGACGGGCGCTGTGCCCATCAAATTTGCCGCAACTGGCCAACCCGTTTCGGTTTGCCACCAGTGATCGATAACAGGTTTAGCGAGTTTAGTGTGTGCCCAAACTAAAGTGTCGGGATCGCAACGTTCACCTGCTAAAAACACGTTTTTAAGACAAGCTAAATCAACACCTTGTAGATACTCACCATCAGGATCTTCACGCTTGATTGCGCGAATGGCCGTCGGCGCGGTGAAAAAACTTTTGACTTTATATTTGGCAATCGTACGCCAAAAAGCACCGGGATCGGGCGTACCAACAGGTTTGCCTTCATACATTAAGGTTGTAGCACCCACCAGCAGCGGTCCATACACAATGTAAGAATGACCCACAACCCAGCCCACATCAGACGCTGCCCAAAACACATCGCCCGCTTGAATATCGTAAATATGTTGCATCGACCAAGCCAGTGCCACTGCATGGCCGCCATTATCGCGCACCACACCTTTAGGCTGACCCGTGGTGCCTGAGGTATAAAGTACATACAAGGGATCGGTGGCCTTAAGCGCGGCACAATCGGCCTTAGGCGCAGTCGCTAATGCAGCTTGCCAATCTAAGTCACGGCCCTCAAGTAAATCAGCCTGATACTGGCTGCGATTTAAAATCAGGCAGTGATCAACCTGATGCACTGACTGAGCTAACGCTTTGTCTAGCAAAGGTTTATAAGGAATGACGCCCGAAGGCTCAATTCCGCAGGATGCCGACAGTACCAATTTAGGCTTAGCATCATTAATCCGAGTCGCGAGTTCATTGGCGGCAAAACCACCAAAAACCACAGAATGAATCGCACCTATGCGAGCACAGGCCAGCATAGCGAAGGCGGTTTCCGGCACCATAGGCATATAAATCACCACACGGTCGCCCTTCCCTATACCAATAGATTGCATAAAGCCCGCGAGTCGGCTCACTTGAGCCTGTAACTCCCCGTAGCTAATGCCGTATTCAGTATCAGTAACAGGGCTCACATATTGGATAGCCACTTGGTCACCGCGTCCAGCCAGCACATGGCGATCAACGGCGTTATAACAAGTGTTCATCTCACCATCGGCGAACCAATGATAAAACGGCGCCTGCGATTCATCGAGCACCGTTTGCGCAGGTTTAATCCAATCGAGCGTCTTCGCCGCTTCTCCCCAGAATTCGGCTTTATTAAGCAAGGATGCTTGGTGCAACGCTTGATGTTTTTGTTGGTTCTGTTTTTGATTTGCGGCTTGCGCTACAGATGCATTTTGCTGTTCGGTCAACATATGTCCTCCAATCAGGACTGCGGCTAAAATCGTCAGCCGCAATAACTACCCCTTCCAACAACCATTATTAACAGGGGGGCATCCAGCCCACTATTAGACGTTAGCCTATAACCAGAAAATATTTGTGGTTTTATGTGAGAACACTAATTTAAAGCACCCGTTTTAATCTGGCCGCACAGGCTGATGGCAATTGGGATTGACACTTTTATGGCAACAGAATAAAAGTCAAAATCTTTACCTTTACGTAAACTTCATATATCTTGCTTAAAACTGATTATTTAGGGTGCATGAATGAGCGCAACGAACACACCACAAACGACTTACTCGATCAGTGATCTCTCAAAAGAATTTGATATCACTACGCGTAGTATTCGTTTTTACGAAGACCAAGGTTTGCTTAAGCCTAAACGCCGCGGCCAAACCCGTATTTATAGCCTCAAAGACAGGGTGCGTCTCAAGCTCATTCTTCGCGGCAAACGCTTGGGCTTTTCGTTGGCAGAAACCCGTCGCCTGTTCGAATTATACGATGCCGACAAGAGCAGCACCTCACAGCTCAATACCATGCTGGCGCTAGTGGAAGAAAAGAAATCCGCCCTACAGCAGCAAATGGACGACATTAAAGTGGTGTTGATGGAACTCAATTCCGCCGAGCAGCAATGCCGCTTAGCCTTAGAAGATAACAAAACGGCAAAAGCCTAAATCCCAGTGACAACAAGATCAAGTCAATATGATTGACTCGCGCATCTCAAGACGCAGGATGTTAGCACTAGGATTAAGTACAAGATTTAAAAGACTCAAGCACCTAAAAATCATAAAAACTATAAATTTAAACATCAGAGTTTAACCATCTGAAATTAGAACATCTGAAAGGACACAAGCAATGAACTCTCTCTACACAAGTCTAAATTTTGGCCTAGGCGAAGACGTCGATATGCTGCGCGATGCAGTGCAGGATTTTGCCGCGAATGAAATCGCCCCAATTGCCGCGAAAGTGGATCACGACAATGCCTTTCCCAATGAACTTTGGCCTGTGCTTGGAGGAATGGGACTGCTCGGAGTAACTGTACCCGAAGAGTTCGGCGGCGCAAACATGGGCTACCTAGCCCACGTCGTCGCAATGGAAGAAATCTCCCGTGCATCAGCTTCTATCGGCCTAAGTTATGGCGCCCACTCAAACCTGTGTGTCAATCAAATCAACCGTAACGGTAATGCCGCGCAAAAAGCCAAGTACCTGCCAAAACTGGTGAGCGGTGAGCATATTGGCGCGCTGGCCATGAGTGAGCCAAACGCAGGTTCTGACGTGGTTTCGATGAAGCTGCATGCCCGTAAAGAAGGCGACCGATTCATCTTAAACGGCAACAAAATGTGGATCACCAACGGTCCAGATGCACACACCTATGTCATTTACGCGAAAACCGACTTAACCAAAGGCGCACACGGTATTACCGCCTTTATCGTTGAGCGTGATTCGAAAGGTTTCAGCCAAGCGCAAAAGCTCGACAAACTCGGCATGCGCGGCTCTAACACCTGCGAACTGGTGTTTGAAGATGTAGAAGTACCAGAAGAAAACATTTTAGGCGGCCTCAATAACGGCGTAAAAGTGCTGATGAGCGGCCTCGATTACGAGCGCGTCGTACTGTCTGGCGGTCCGCTGGGGATCATGAATGCCTGTATGGATATCGTTGTGCCTTACATCCACGAGCGTGAGCAATTTGGTAAATCGATTGGTGAATTCCAACTGGTACAAGGCAAGTTAGCCGACATGTACACAGGCATGAATGCCGCCAAATCCTATGTCTATAACGTGGCAAAATCCTGCGATCGCGGTGAAACCACCCGTAAAGATGCCGCAGGCGCCATTCTTTATAGCGCAGAACTCGCCACTAAAATGGCACTGGATGCAATCCAACTGCTCGGCGGCAATGGTTATGTTAACGAATACGCCACCGGCCGCTTACTGCGTGATGCCAAGCTGTATGAAATCGGCGCAGGCACCTCAGAAATTCGCCGCATGCTGATTGGCCGCGAACTGTTCAATGAGTCGAAATAACGCGAGTTCCAATAATCTCTCACAAGTGAATGGGTAGCCCCTCACTGTAATTTACAGTTTGCGCCACCCATTCGAGCAAGGTGATACCGAGTTTCCGCTTTATAAGGACAATCAAAGTGACGCAAATAAGCAGTCGTATCAACGCCCGTAGCGATGAATTTAAAGCAAAATCCGACGATATGGCCGCCCTAGTGGCCGATCTTAAAACTAAACTCAATAAAATCGAACTCGGCGGCGGCCCTGTGGCGCTGGAGCGCCATTTATCTCGCGGTAAATTACTCCCACGTCAACGGGTTGAAAAGCTGCTCGATGCAGGTTCACCCTTTTTAGAACTGTCGCAATTTGCCGCGTTTGAAGTCTACGACGAAGAAGTGCCCGCTGCGGGCATTATCGCTGGTATCGGCCGAGTGAGTGGCGTGGAGTGCATGATCATCGCCAACGACGCTACAGTTAAGGGCGGCACTTACTACCCGATTACCGTCAAAAAACACCTTCGTGCCCAAGATATTGCCAGCCGTTGTCACTTGCCTTGTATTTATTTAGTCGACTCGGGCGGCGCTAACCTGCCCCGCCAAGATGAAGTTTTCCCCGACCGCGACCATTTCGGCCGTATCTTTTACAACCAAGCGCAAATGTCCGCCAAAGGTATCCCACAAATCGCTGTGGTCATGGGCTTATGTACCGCAGGTGGTGCCTACGTGCCCGCCATGGCGGATGAATCCATTATCGTAAAAGATCAAGGCACGATCTTCTTAGCGGGCCCGCCATTAGTGAAAGCGGCCACTGGCGAAGAAGTTAGCGCCGAAGAACTGGGCGGCGCCGAAGTCCACACCAAAATTTCCGGCGTGGCGGACCATTTAGCGCAAAACGATGAGCACGCGCTGGAGCTTGCCCGCCGCGCGGTATCACGCCTGAATCATCAAAAAGAAATCAAATCACTGCTGAGCCCAGTCAAACCGCCGAAGTTCGACATTAGCGAACTGTACGGCATTGTCGGCACTGATTTGAAAAAGCCCTTTGATGTAAAGGAAGTGATCGCCCGTATCGTCGATGATTCTGATTTTGATGAATTTAAAGCCAACTATGGCGCAACCTTAGTGTGCGGTTTTGCCCGAATTCACGGCTATCCTGTCGGCATTGTCGCCAACAACGGCATTCTGTTCTCTGAGTCAGCGCAAAAAGGCGCGCACTTTATCGAACTGTGCTGCCAGCGCAAAATTCCACTGCTGTTCCTACAAAATATCACCGGCTTTATGGTGGGTAAAAAGTACGAACACGAAGGCATAGCTAAACACGGCGCTAAAATGGTGACCGCGGTTTCTTGCGCCAATGTGCCTAAATTCACTGTGATTATCGGCGGCAGCTACGGCGCGGGTAACTACGGTATGTGTGGCCGCGCGTTCGAACCGACCATGATGTGGATGTGGCCTAACGCCCGTATCTCAGTGATGGGTGGCGAGCAAGCGGCTGGCGTACTCGCCACAGTGCGTCGCGACGGTTTAGCCCGTAAAGGTGAAGAATGGTCAGCTGAAGCTGAAAAAGCCTTTAAAGCGCCGATTGTCGCCCAGTACGACAAAGAAGGTCATCCGTATCATGCCAGCGCCCGTTTATGGGATGACGGCATTATTGACCCAGCGCAAACCCGCGATGTAGTCGGCCTTGCCCTATCGGCGGCGTTAAACGCCCCTATTGAAGACACCCGCTTTGGTGTGTTCCGTATGTAAAGGCACATGTGAAAAACATATGCCACACAATAAGATAGGGGAAAGAATAATGACAGACAGATTAAACAGCACTAGCGGCACAAAGGATTTAAGCAACTTGCAGCACGTCACTTATGCGCTCAATAACGGCGTTGCCGAGCTTATTCTTGACCGAGCAGAAGTACACAACGCCTTCGATGAAGTGATGATTAGCGAGATGATTAGCGTCCTTAGCTATTTTGCTGAGCACAAGCAATGCCAAGTGCTGGTACTCAAAGCAAACGGCAAAAACTTCAGCGCCGGCGCCGATCTCAATTGGATGCGCAAACAAGCCAAAATGGACTTTGAGCAAAATCTAAATGATGCCAAAGCCTTAGCAAAACTGATGCAGGATTTAGATACCTTTCCTAAGCCCACCATTGCATTAGTGCAAGGCGCAGCCTTTGGCGGCGCACTGGGGCTGATTTGCGCTAGCGATATCGCTATCGCCACAACGCGCGCCAGTTTTTGCTTAAGCGAAGTGAAACTCGGATTAATTCCTGCGGTGATAAGCCCTTACGTTGCCCGCGCTATGGGTAACCGCGCATCGCGCCGCTACATGTTAACGGCTGAGCGTTTTAGTGCAGAAAACGCATTAAAGCTTAATGTCATTCATGAGATCAGCGATGACTTGGACGCCGCCGCAAAGCCTATGATTGACGCGCTACTTGCCAATAGTCCGCAAGGCATGGCGTGGGTAAAAACACTGCTGTCGCATCTTGAAGATGGCGTGATAGACCAAAACACCATTGATTACACTAGCGAGCGTATCGCCCGCATTCGGGTATCAACCGAGGGCCAAGAAGGCTTAAACGCCTTTTTTGAGAAACGTCTGCCTAACTGGCAACAAGCGCTCTCAACTCCCACGCAAAAGCCAAGTGATACCCAAGGAGCCCTTTGATGTTGACCAAGCAAATGTTAACTAACCACATGTTTACCAAGCTATTGATTGCTAACCGCGGTGAAATCGCCTGTCGCATCATCAAAACCGCCCATGCCATGGGTGTTCGCACCGTTGCCCTATATTCCGATGCCGATAAAGAAGCGCGCCATGTCGCCATGGCCGACGAATCCTTCTATTTAGGTGGCAGCGCGCCGGCAGACTCCTATTTAAAGGGCGATTTGATTATCGACATCGCCAAAAAAGCCGGCGCCCAAGCCATCCACCCAGGTTATGGTTTCTTATCTGAAAACGCCGACTTTGCCCGTAAATGTGAAGCCGCAGGCATCGCCTTTGTTGGCCCAGGTAGTGATGCTATCGATGCCATGGGCAGCAAAAGCGCCGCCAAATCTATTATGACTGCGGCAAACGTGCCCTTAGTGCCCGGTTACCACGGTGATGACCAAACCGACGCGACCTTAAAAGCGGAGGCACTGAAAATCGGCTTCCCTATGCTGATTAAAGCGGCGTATGGCGGCGGCGGCAAAGGCATGCGTATCGTCGAGAATGAAGGCGAAATCATGGAAGCCGTTAACTCAGCGCGCCGTGAAGCGGCCTCTTCTTTTGGTAACGATAAATTATTGATGGAGCGTTATTTACGCCAGCCGCGCCACGTCGAAGTGCAAGTGTTTGCCGACACCTTTGGCAACGCGATTTACTTATCGGATCGCGATTGCTCGATTCAACGTCGCCACCAAAAAGTGGTCGAAGAGGCGCCGGCACCGGGCTTAAGCGATGCACTGCGCGCCCAAATGGGTGATGCGGCCGTCGCCGCTGCTAAAGCCATCGATTATGTTGGCGCGGGAACAGTGGAGTTCTTGCTCGACACAGACAATAGCTTCTATTTCATGGAGATGAACACCCGTCTGCAGGTTGAGCATCCCGTCACCGAAATGGTCACAGGCCAAGATTTAGTGAAATGGCAATTACTGGTCGCCAGCGGTCAGCCACTGCCTCTTAAGCAAGATGAAGTGCGTATTCACGGCCATTCTTTTGAAGTACGTATTTACGCCGAAGATCCGCAAAATGAGTTTTTACCCGCCAGCGGTAAGCTCAACTTTTTGCGTGAACCCGAGCAAAGTAAGTTTGTCCGTATCGATTCGGGTATTCGCGAAAACGATGTGATCAGTAACTTCTACGATCCTATGATTGCCAAGCTTATTGTGTGGGATGAATCGCGCCCGCGCGCCCTGCAGCGTTTAGTGCATGCCCTAGAGTCGTATCAAATCAGCGGCCTTAAGCACAACATTGAGTTTTTGGCGAACATTGCCGAGCACCCAGCGTTTGCCAATGCCGACTTTAGCACTGACTTTATTGGCCGTTATGGCGACACCTTAATTGGTACAGCGTCAAGCGAAGCCGACACTGCCCTTGCCTTTGCCGCGCTGTATCAAGTGCTTGCCCGTAAAGAAGCCGCCAAAGCGCAAGCGATCAACAGCGCCGATCCTTACTCACCTTGGGGTCAAGTGAGCGGCTTTAGACTCAACAGTTGTAGCCAACACAATATTGCCCTGCTCGATGACGCCCATGAATTACAGCAGTTAGTGATGCTCGATTTAGGCGGCATGTATCAGTTGCCACTGCACGGCCAAGATTGGTTGCTAAATGGCGAACTGAAACAAGACTTACTGCTCGCCGAAATCAACGGCCATAAGAGTAAAGTGCCGGTTAGCGCACAAGGTGATGACTTTACGCTATTTTTATCCTCTGGCAGTTACCACTTCAAAGCAGTGCAAACCTTAGTGGTCGAAGAACAAGCCAGCAATGCTGATAAGTTAAAAGCGCCCATGAACGGTACGGTAGTCACCCATTTAGTTGATGTCGGCGCACAAGTGAAAGCAGGCCAAGGTTTGCTAGTGATGGAAGCCATGAAGATGGAATACACAATCGAAGCGCCCTTTGATGGCATAGTCAGTGAGTTCTACTTTAAGGCGGGTGAGCTAGTGACCGATGGCGCAACCTTGCTTAACGTTGAGCCGTTAGAGACAGACGAGCCAACCGCGATCAAGGAAGCCTAAGATGTCTTTAGTCAATCTAAGCCAAGCTGCGGACGCCAAAGATAGGGTCAGCATCTTCGAGATGGGCGCGCGCGACGGCCTGCAAAACGAAGTCGCTGTGCCGACGGCAGCTAAAATCGCCTTGATTGAATCGCTGGCAGATGCAGGGCTTAAGCGCATCGAAGCCGGCAGTTTTGTGTCACCCAAATGGGTGCCACAAATGGCCGATTCTGCCGATGTGCTCAAGCAAATACAGCGTCAAAGCGGCGTGGTGTATAGCGCGCTCACGCCCAACGTCAAAGGCTTTGAACTGGCACTGGATGCAAAAGCTTCCGAAGTAGCGATATTTGGCGCCGCCTCACAAAGCTTTAGTCAACGCAATATCAACTGCTCGATTGAAGAGTCGATTGAACGCTTTATCCCGTTGATGGAATTAGCAAAAGCGCACAATATTCCAGTGCGCGGCTATGTGTCCTGCGTGCTCGGCTGCCCCTACGAAGGTGAGATAGCGGTCAGTGAAGTGGCCCGCGTGTCTGAAATCCTTTACAAAATGGGCTGTTACGAAATATCGCTCGGTGACACTATCGGTATCGGCACGCCGCAAAAAGCCCGTAGAATGCTGCAAACTGTGACTGAACGTGTGCCTATGGATAAACTGGCGCTACACTTTCACGACACCTATGGCCAAGCATTAGCTAACATTTTGGCCTGCTTAGACTTAGGTGTGCGGGTGTTTGACTCCTCGGTTGCAGGTCTTGGCGGCTGCCCCTATGCCAAAGGCGCGTCGGGCAATCTTGCCACCGAAGACTTAGTGTATATGCTGCACGGCATGGGATTAGAGACAGGTATCGATCTCAACAAGCTAGCGTTGGCAGGGCAAGCAATCAGCACACAGCTGAATCGCAACAACGGTTCGAAAGTGGCCACGGCCCTGTTAGCAAAATAGAACAACAATAATTAACGACACCAACAACCGTTATTAAAAACGCGCGTTATTTCCCGCGCGTTTTATACAGCATAAAAGGACATCACAATGGCAGGACTCAATAAAGTCGTCAGCAGCTATGAAGAAGCGTTAAACGGCTTATCAAACGACATGACCATTATGGTCGGCGGCTTTGGCCTGTGCGGCATTCCCGAAGGCTTAATTAATCAAATGGTTAAGATGGGCGTTAACGGTTTAACCGCCATTTCAAACAACGCTGGGGTTGACGACTTTGGCCTTGGTTTACTGTTAAAACATCGCCAAATCGCCACTATGATCGCCTCTTACGTGGGCGAAAATGCCACCTTTGAACAGCAAATGCTCTCTGGTGAACTGAACGTGATTTTAACGCCCCAAGGCACGCTGGCGGAAAAGATCCGCGCAGGCGGCGCAGGTATTCCGGCATTTTTCACCGCTACAGGCTACGGCACGCCAGTCGCTGATGGTAAAGAAACCCGCGAAATCAAAGGTCGCCATTACGTATTAGAAGAGTCGCTGACCGCAGATTTTACCTTAGTGCGCGCATGGAAAGCCGATACCATGGGTAATTTGGTGTTCCGTAAAACCGCCGCCAACTTTAACCCTATGATGGCGACCGCGGGCAAAATCACTGTGGTTGAGGCCGAGTTTATTGTTGAGCCGGGCGAGCTAGACCCAGATCATATCCACACGCCGGGCATCTATGTTGACCGCGTTATTCAAGGCACGTTCGAGAAACGTATCGAGCAGCGCACGGTAAAAGCCGCGAAATAAAAGGCGCAGGCAAAAACCTTGAAACACAGTTAACGCAATTGGCACTTAGCTCCCTAAAGTAAAAAACTAAAGGGAAAAGCCTAAGAGTAAAGACCAAAGCGTCAAAGCCAAATAGAAAGGATAAAAATCATGGCATTATCAAGAGAACAACTGGCTCAGCGCGTCGCCAAAGAATTAAAAGATGGCTACTACGTCAACCTCGGCATCGGCATTCCAACACTGGTCGCTAACTATATTCCGAGCGGCATGGAAGTGATGCTGCAATCGGAAAATGGTCTACTTGGCATGGGCGAATTCCCAACCGAAGACACCATAGATCCCGATTTAATCAATGCGGGCAAACAAACCGTTACCGCAGTGAAAGGCGCTTCATTTTTCTCATCGGCGGAAAGCTTTGCCATGATCCGTGGCGGCCATGTGGATTTAACCGTACTCGGCGCCTTTGAGGTCGATGTGAATGGCTCTATCGCCTCATGGATGATCCCCGGTAAACTCATCAAGGGCATGGGCGGCGCAATGGATTTAGTCGCGGGCGCCGAAAACATTATCGTGACCATGATGCACGCCGATAAATACGGCAATTCTAAGCTGCTACCCGTGTGCGAATTGCCGCTAACAGGTTACGGCTGCATTAAACGCGTCGTCACAGATTTAGCCTTTATCGAAATAAAAGATGGCGCATTCCATCTTTTAGAGCGCGCCCCAGGTGTGAGCGTTGAAGAAATCGTCAGCAAAACTGCTGGCAAGTTAATCGTGCCAGAGCATGTACCAGAAATGGTGTTTTAAGCGTTCTCTAATCTAAGAGGTTAAGGTTGCTTCTTAGCATCAATGCTCCAGTTTGATGCACTAAGTTTTATACCTTAAAAGCCCAGAAGATAATTCTGGGCTTTTTGTTTATCTAACAATTAGCTAGCGCTGCGACTTGAGAGCTAATCCTAGTCAATTGCACCACTCATTCATTAGTATGAATTACCTGATTAACCCGCTATATTTCAGTAAATTACCTCTTAAAAAAGCGATAATACACGGCAAGTAGTAGGCTATGGCTCATTGCAGATCGTGATAAGGATGCAGAACGAATACCTTATTTGTCGTTCGCAAACCGCTCGTAGCGATAAAAGTTTAGGTTATGGGTAACACGGAGAGCGGTATGCGGGCATGGAGGATCTATTTCTGGTTTTGTGTACTGCAATTAATCATGAATTACCGCGCGGCTATGATGTCCACTGTCGCTTGGTACGATTTTATCAATTGGCTGGTGATGTTGCAGGGATTAATTGGCCTTCAAGGCCAAGTCTATAAATTACGGTTTTTCTCACAAAAAGTGTGGCAACGATTCTTCCCCATATTCTGCGTATGGAGCTTGGTGTACTTAGACATCAATTGGGCCAGTAATGCGACAAATCCATCAGACATAAGCTCAAATATCGACTATGTGATCATCCTAATGCTGACCATTCCGCAGTGTTTAGCCCTATATCGATACGCAGTTAATTGGCATCACTTACCCGCAAAATCGAAAAAGCCTTAACCCTAAAAATCGCCAAGCAATTGTATAAATTACACAATTAAAGAAGCGTATCTAAAACAACTATCAGCACAAAGCCAAAGGAAAGCTTATGTACCAGATTGCAATTGTGATATTTGATGAATTTACCGATATCGATTTTTTCCTCATGCGTGACATCCTCGGCAGGACAAAAACAGACTGGAATGTGAAAGTACTCGGGACCAAAACTAGCCACAGATCAAGTTTGGGGATGACGGTTGCAACCGATGGTCATGTGGCCGAAGTCACTGATGCCGACGTGGTGTTATTTAGCAGTGGCTACAAAGGCGTGCCAGCCGCGCTCGAAGATACTGAGTTTATGTCTGCCCTTAAATTAGATCCCACACGGCAATTGCTTGGCAGTATCTGCGCGGGGTCATTCTTCTTTGCCAAATTAGGCTTACTCGACAATATCTCGGCAACGACTCACCCCGATGCAAAACCCGCATTAGTGGCCATGGGCGTCGATGTAGAAGACTGTGCTCTGGTTATCAATGGCAATATTGCCACCGCGGGTGGCTGCCTGTCCTCACTCTATTTAACCGGCTGGGTCGCTGAGCGCTTATTCGACATTGCAAAACGCTGCGAAATACACCGGCAGCTTATTCCTGCAGGCCAAGCTGATGTTTATGAGACGCTGATCCAATCATCAATAGCAGCTGCAATTCGCTAGCAAGTGGTTTCGGTTCGCTGCTAGAAGCAAGGGACTCCATGATTACACTAAAAAATCTTCTAGAGGCAATAAAAGCCGAGCACCAGATCACCACCCAGAGTGAACTTGCGGCTTTACTGGCTCAGAATGAAATACTCGTACAGCAAATCCAAACTGCCGATGCGCAGCATTGGGTGCATTTTGCCAAGAATACTTTCGATGGTTGGTATTGCATTCGAACACCTATGCTCAGTACCTTTGAAGTTTATTATCAAGAACGTGGGCAAAATTGCTGGGGAGAAGATGTTTTTACCGAGCAAAGTGAAGCCATAGCTGCAGTTATTTTTATGTCTGGTATTTGGGATATCTAAATCATCCTGTTAGGGTGACGTACTTAGATTGACTCACGAGAACAGACTCATTCTTAGCACTCAAATGAACTCTCTGTTTAACTATCTCATTGCCCAAAGGAGCGGTATCTATGGACTGGCTTATTATTGCACTCGCTGGCTTTTTAGGCGGCATGCTCAATGCGGTTGCCGGTGGTGGCAGTTTTATTACTCTTTTGGCGTTAGTGTTTGTCGGGGTTCCACCGATTGCGGCGAATGCAACGGGGACAGCCGCGCTGTTACCCGGTTATATCGCCAGTGCTTGGCGTTTTAGAAAAGATATAGAATATCCGGCGAGTCTTAGTCTTAAGCATCTGATCTTGATTGCCCTTATCGGCGGCAGTATTGGCGCGGGTATTTTGCTGACCACCAGCGAGCAAGTCTTCGCAAAACTGATCCCTTGGCTGATTTTACTGGCCACCGCGGCCTTTATTGTTGGCCCTTGGTTGCTCAAACGAAGAATCGCTGAGCAAGGCGAAAACACCTCTACGCCAATGTTAAGTCCGATAACGGCACTGATAATGCTGTCGGCTGTGTGTATCTATGGCGGTTATTTTAATGGTGGCTTAGGCATCATACTACTCGCAAGTTTTGGGCTGATGGGGCAAACCAATCTACATGGGATGAACGGACTTAAAAATCTGATTTCAGCCCTGCTCACCGCCATCGCCGTTGTGGTTTATGCCGCGGGCAATGTTATCGATGGGCAATATCTGTTGCTGCTTGCTGTGATGGCGATTATTGGTGGCTATGTCGGCGCGGCGCTGGCCTATCGTATTTCACAGCCCTTGCTGCGCGGCTTTATTGTGATTGTCGGTTTAGCGATGGCCTTAGGCTTTTTCATGCGCTGAGCTGTTTATGCGTGAAACAAGGTTTTAATACGTTAGCCTTTGAATGCATTAGCCAACGCGCAGTTCTTGGACTCAAGGGAACAAGACAGTGAGTTTCGATACAAGGTCACATCGATAAATTGCCCTTAGGTTGCTGGCTTGTTACTCTGAGCCATCATTTAGGAAAGCACTGTGACTAAGGATAGCGATGAAACGGATCACCTTTAAACTATGCAGCTTGAAGAAACTATGCAGCTTGAAGCTAAAGGCCTTGAAGCTCAGTACCTTAAGTCTTGCCCTGTGTCTTGTTGCAAGCTCACCCGCTATTTACGCGCAAAACACTAGCGCAACAAGCATTAGCGTCAAAACGGAAACGGGTAACATTCAGGTAAAAACCATAGCCCAAGGGTTAGAAAATGTCTGGGGTATGGCATTTTTCCCCGACGGCAGCATGCTCGTGACTGAACGCGCCGGCAGAATGCGCATTGTCAGCGCCGTAGGTAAAGTGGGCGAACCCTTAACGGGTTTGCCACCGCTATATGCCAAAGGTCAAGGTGGTTTACTTGATGTGGTGCTTGCGCCAGATTTTGCCAGCAGCAAAAAAATCTATTTCAGTTATTCAGAACCCGCTGAAGGTGATGCAAGCGATCTCAATAGCACAGCGGTGAGTTTTGCTACTCTCAATGGCAACAAGCTTGAAAATCTCAGCCGCGTTTTTAGTCAGCAACCTAAAATCAACAGCGGCCACCATTTTGGATCTCGTTTGGTGTGGGCGCCTGACGGCACTTTATTTATCACACTTGGCGACCGCTACAGCGAAAAAGATAGCGCCCAAACATTAGACAATCATTTAGGCAAAGTGGTGCGGATTAATGCCGATGGTTCTGTGCCTAAGGATAACCCCTTCGTTAATACGGCGGGCGCTTTGCCCGAGATCTGGTCTATCGGTCATCGCAATATGCAAGGCGCGGCCATTAATCCCACCAGCAAAGTATTATGGACTGGCGAGCATGGACCTCAGGGCGGCGATGAACTCAATATTGATGAGGCGGGCAAAAACTATGGCTGGCCTGTGATTACCTATGGTGAGAATTACGGTGGCGGCAAAATCGGCGAAGGCACCCACAAAGCTGGAATGGAGCAACCCGTCTACAAATGGGTTCCCTCAATTGCCACGGCGGGCTTTATGTTTTACACGGGCGATAAATTTCCGCAGTGGCAAAATAATATTTTACTCGCCAGCCTAAAGGAAAAAACGCTAGTACGTTTAGTACTTGATGGCGACAAGATTATTAAGGAAGAACGGCTGCTAAAAAATGAATTGAGGCAAAGATTACGCTCAGTCGTGCAAGGGCCTGATGGGTTGATTTATCTTGTGACCGATGAAGCGAAATCAAAATTTTACCAGATCTCACCGCAGCAATATTAAGCACTCGCTTTAACCAAAGCCTTTTAACCAGTGCAACAAGCTCAATGGTGGTTGAGGAATAAAGTTCTATACTGAAACGTCACATGTGCTTGATTCTACAGCATCAGATTGAATACGTGGAAAAATAAAGCATCATACTCATCTGCGCTTAGGTGCATAAATAGAACAGCAATTGAGTATTAAAGTTTCATACTCAAGATAACTCATTTTTGGACAATTCCGAGTTAAAGCCTTAACTCTAACTCGTCATTTTCGGATGAAAATTTCTATGGGCTAACGCCTCAATCAGCCAACGCGTCAGCGGTCGAATGGATTGACTTGTTATGAGTTTTATTGATTTTATCTATGATTCTTTGTGCTTGTTGGATGCCTTGCTGAGATATTTCAAAGAACTCCCAAGTATCTCTTAAGCATAAAGCTAGCAAGTTCGTAGCTTGCTCAAAATATTCTATGGTTTTATCGTCATCAGAAATTGTTCCAAAATAAGCATTACTATCTTTAGAGTGAAATTCAATTAATGATGACAAGTTGCCATGGCTATGCAGCGATAGGGCTTTGTAATAACCATTAAATAAGCCTGATAACCCGGCTTTACTAAAACGCTTATTAACCGACAAGTACTTTCCAATTGACTTGTAATGTTCAGCCCTTTCTGTGTTTACACCTTTACTAACTTCATGTAGTTGCCAATAAAGAGATTTCGTTAGCTGCTCCCAGTATGTAGGGTCTGTAATACATGAACTTAAATCCGCGTATGATTCCAGTGCTGTCCTTAGAATGATAGGAGCACTTGAGATTCGATTTTGATTGAGCAGCAACACTGTATCGAGACAAAGCTCACTAATTCGTGTTGCCAGTATAAGAACATATTTTTCTTGGAGCGTGCTGTACTCGAGCCCATTAAATTCAGACTCTCTTAGCTTTAAAAGTATCACCCAATCTTCAACAGTATTCATGCTCTCCCGAACTCATAACGTTTGAAATAAGGGGCGCCGAGCGCCAGCTAGGGGAGCCAAAAGCTTGCTTTTGGCCGTCCCGATTGATTGAATGGTTAGCCATTTGTGAATGTTCCTGAAATTCTCCAAATGGTTGCTTGGTGGTCTTCAAATCTGCCACCAAGTTCTAAGCCTGATTTTACAGCCGAAATTTTCAGACCCGCATTAATTCCAAAATCATCTTCATATGCAACTGATAGTGAGAACTCGCGAAGACCATGTTGAATTCTTCCCTTAGCAATTGATTGCCATGTTGGCTCATGTTTGTACCAAGCAAGTTGATCTGGAATTGAGGGGGTAGTATGTCCATCTAGTGTCGCCTCATATAAAATTGATGATGAGATTTTAGATGTATTGTGTGCAGTTGCACTGAGGTTGCCAGTGGGTGTAGAAACTGCCAATTCTCCGCAAAATTCATGTGACCAACCGCGAATATGTTCAACCTTAATTTTATTAGCACCCAAACTCATTAAAATATCAATAGCTTCTGAAAATTTGTGCTCAAAAGCCATTCTGTGAAATGATGCCATTGCATAATAGACATCGTCATCTGCTGGATGCGCAACATATAAAACACCATTGCGAGGATGCCCAGGGGGGAAAGTTAAGCCTGAAGATTCTGACTTCTTAATGTAAGTTGCATTGAATCCATTTTGTTTTAGTTTTTCCAAAGCCTTGTATGCATCTATTGCCATGGTGAAAATGTTTGTCTTAATTGCAAGCTTCATTGCAAGGATGGCAGCCTCTTTTAAGCTTGTCTCCTTGTTTTCTTCGATTATCTCTTCTTCGAATTTTCGGATTGAATCAACAAAATCATCAGGCATTACAACAATTAATTGTCGTTCTGCATAATTATCAGAATTAATGCTGGTTGTACTCATTGAGCTATCCTAATGGCTAACGCCCCACTTAGGGGCAAATACACGTAGGCTAAAATTGGAGCGAAGCGACTGAGCCTACGTGTATTTGTCTCAGCCCGCTCGCGGGCGACTACAGTGGTTAGTTAGAAGACGATGTTTCTACTACCTTTGGTTGCTCAAAAGCTAAAACCGAAACACACTCGTTTAAACCAATAATTAGATATTCCTTTGGCTGATATAGCTTACCCGTAACGAAGTGATCTCTAGTTTTTTCCAGAGCATTCCAGCCACCGTTGATTACTTCAAAACACCAACCAGTTTTTAAGTTACATTCACTCCAAAACTCGCCTAAATCACCTTCATTAAGCACTCTGAAACCATAGATAGCATCGAAATGAACTTTTATACTCCAACACTTCGATTTAACAGCGATGGTTAAGCATTCTTTGTCGAATGTAATTTCGTCAATGTCTACTGTAGTGTCTGATTCGAAATCAGTCTCTACTTTTACAACCTTAGGCTCGTATATCATCGCTAGTCTTCTAACATTTTATTCGTGCACATGCGCGTTTATCACGTTAGGCCAGTGAAAACGTGCACAGTTAACTATCTGTATGTAATGAACTTATCAGCATTTTGCTAAATTCACCATCTGGAAAAACGCGCATGCGCGTTTCCCAAACCTGTTATCTAACCCATAGGGTTTATAATTTCATGATTTTAATTATATTTATTCATATTGGAATGTGAAAACGCGCACGAAGTTGGGATAAAAATCGTGATGATTTCAATATGACTGTCCAGCTTTTAGGCATTTCAAAGAAGGGCAATATTTGAGTGAAATGGATGAAAATTTGTAGGCGAGAAAGTCTGCGTTTGACTCCCCCACAGACAACGAGTTAACTCGTTTTGGGGCATCCACATTTTAGCGTTTACGAGGTTTAAAGCTTTTAAAAATAACTTTTGCATTATGAAAAGAATTTCTTAATGCTAGGAACAGCTGAACGGAACAAATTCCATATATAAATGCTACACCCAGTGTGTAGGCTAAACCATCTCTTATCCCATAACTGATTAGCAAAAGCGGAACGGTCGTTGAAACCGTGACAAGCGAATATAGATTAGGATAATCTCTAACTGTATAGACAGTTATGTAGCCCGCAGCTATACAAGCCACAATCGAAATTAAAAGGCCATTTAGAGAATCGTCCACATCCAATAGTGAAATGAACGCTCCTAGAAGTAACCCTAGGATACTGCAGATAACTAATGGTTTCCCCATGAAATCCTCGTTTAGGTAGAACGAATGGCAATCAATACTAACTTTCACTCATTACTAAAGTTTGGTCAACAAACCTGTAGCTGGAGGAGCTAGTTAAAAGAGGCGAAACAAGCTTTGGGGCAATAGCTTTTTAGCTAAACGAGCAGCAAGAGGGTTAGTAAAATTGGCATTGTTGCACCAGTGACCTTCTAAAACATGGATGTTTTAGTAGAGCCCTCAGGGACGAGTTTATGGCGTGTCACTGGGGAAACAATGACAATTAATGCTGCGTAACTCAATTGTCTTGCTTTGGGGTATTTTCGAGTCAGTGAATGCAATTAATCGTCCAAAATCACTGCTATTTAGCAGTGATTCATAATAAATCTTTATCGCTTGGTATGAGACGCTATAACCCTCTTACACGAATCGATAGATAGTTTAAGCGATAAAAAAGCAAAGAGCGTTCTTAATGAACACTCTTTGTGGTTAGCTTGCGGTTGTTAATTTGAGGATATTAAATTTGGCATGAAAATCACTGTCTTTATTCGTTTACCACGCACATACCCTGCTCGGTTTTCACATAGGGAGACAGAATAGGCATCATGCCTTTCATCACCTGCAATGGCAGCGCCGAAGTAAAACTAAAATCATCAGATTTACTGCCGGGCACGAAGGCGGTTAAAGTGCCGAAGTATTTATCCCCCAGATAAAACACAAAGGTTGCGGTGCGGTTCATGGCAGTCGTCGCCACTTTTTTACCTTGCTGCATTTGAGTCACGATACGGTTATCACCGGTGCCGGTTTTCCCGCCTATGGCTAACATCTCGCCTTTTTCATCGGTAAAAATGCCCTTCAAACGACGGGCGGTACCGTTTTGCACTACGTTCGCCAGCGCCGCTTTTAAAGCTTGCGCGACTTCATGGCGCATGACTCGCTCACCTTGGGTGTTCTGATTCTGCAGCGTCACTTCGTATGGTGTATCCGCGGCAAAATGCAGCTGATTGATACGCACAGTGGGCAAACGATAACCATCATTCTGAATAATGCCCATCAACTCGGCCAAGGCCGCAGGTCTATCACCCGAGCTGCCGAGCGCCGAACCTAAGGATGGCACCATAGCATCAAAGGGGTAACCTAAACGCGCCCAACGTTGATGTATATCGAGGAAGGCTTCCACTTCGAGCATCACTTGCACTCGAACGTCACGGGCGTTTTTATGTCGCGTCCTAAACAACCAACGATAAACCTCTTGGCGTTGTGCTTCACTCGCCTGTTTAACATCGTTCAAATTAGCATCGGGATTGTGATTAAGATAATCCAGCACCCACAATTCCAACGGATGCACCCGTGCGATATAACCTTGATCCGGCAGGTTATATTTATCAGGGCCGTACTTGTTATATAAGCTCTTAATACGACCATCGGTATAACTCACCTGCGGCAATCTTTGCTGCAGAAAAGCCTTAAATGCCGACATAGGTTCATCGGGTAAGAGGTAGCGATACGCCGACGTTAATTGTTGCTCCGACTGGGATAAACCGTCGAAGAACATCCCAAAACGCTCATTTGCAGCCACTTTTTTATACTTGCGATAAAACTTAGTGACGAAGGTATTACCCTCTCTATCGGCAAATACCCGCAGGTATTCGTCGCGGCGCGGATCTTTATCATTACGTAGCAACTGGGCCATATTGCCCTCATTTTGCATACTGCTGCTGTAATTGACTATGTCGCGCATAAGGCGCACAAACGGCAAGTTAATCGAATCCTGCAAAGCTTGATAAAGTGTCGGAGTCTTAACATCTTCCGATTTTTTAAAGTTATTAAACACATGCAAACCACCACCGGTAAAGAACTGCTCACTGGTTGAGGCAGAATATTCCCGCTGTAGCGCCGCATCTAACATGCGATCTAAACGTCTATCAGGATTCACAATCAAGTAATCAATCGCCCAACGGGTTAAGTGATCCCTAGGTTCGATAATGATAGATTCCAGTTCAATACCATGTTTTTTAGAATATTTTTCGTGGATCTCGGCGATGATTTCTAAGTAGGTCGCCATCACCCGCAATTTAGCGGTTGAACCCAGTTCCAACTTACTACCCTCGTTGATATCAAAGGGTTGGTCGGTACTGTCGGTCTGCACACGGACTCGGTTGGCGGTGTCGGTACGCTCGTAAAGCGTAAAGCTATACAGCACGTTTTGCAGTTGGCTTGGCTCGAGTAAACGCTCGCCCAATAAACCCACTTGCTCTGCGGTCGACGCTTGCGCCAGACTGCGCAAGTAGTGACTCACTTGCTGCTGTAAATCACTGTGTAAGCTACTGTTTACTGTTAAGTCGAGTCGGTCTAAATCGTACAGCCCCACATTTAACATGCCCGCGGTACGAATACGCACTGTATTCACGCCCTTATCTGCGCCCGATTGCGTATTTCGTTGCGGCTTAGTGACCCTAAACTGCAATTTCTGCGCGAGTGCGGCATCGCGCAGACCACGATCAATCAAATAATATTGGCCGAGTAAGCGGATATGGCTATCGACTAAATTTTCAAGATCTTCATGACCTTGTAATAAATAGTATGAAGGGCGACGCTGGGCGATCATCAGCGCAACCACTTGGCGGAATACTTGTCCACGCTTGGCGGCATTACCCTTGATTTGTGGCGATGCTAACAGCTTGTTTGCAGTATCGAAATCGGTGCCAAACCAGGCCCACAGCCCGTCACCTATACCATGCACTTCACCATGATTGGGCGCCGAGGATAATGGCACTGTGTTTAAATAATCTTGGACGATGCGCTTACGAGCGGGTTCGGTATTCTCACCTTGCTGGTACACGCGCACACTGGCCGAGCCAATTTGCAGTAACTTATCCTTGATGCTTAAGGTTAAGCCTTGGGAAGAATGGCGGAATTTTTCAATCTGAGTCGCCAGCGTACTGCCACCGGCGGTGGACACATTCATGCCGACCATCTCTGCAATTTGGCTCATCCCCGCCACCACAAAGCGTGGCCAGTCGATCACGGGATTGAGTTTATCTTCCGTGGTCCATAACTCGCGGTTTTCAATAAATAATAAGGTATTAACGATTTCATTGGGGATCTTATCGTCGTCCTGATAAACCCGTTTGGGATAGGCGAACTCGTACAAATCGGTATTGCGACAATCGAGCAGCGTTAAGCCAGATTGCGCCTTTTCGTGGTAAGGCGGAAAAAAACCCAGCTGCGCGTATTCCAGCAAGGCAGGCGAAAATGACACTTGCTGCGTCACCTGAAAATTCCGTTGCAGTAACCTGTCAATATACTGAGGTAACTTGCTATAGCCATGGCGCTCATCGAAAGGGCCATAACTTGGATAAATCACCGCTGTGCTCGGTGAGTTTTCTAATTCATAGGTGAGTGTCTTAGCATATTGATTGATGTATTTGGCTTGATAAAACGAGGTTTTAACTTCAAGACCAATCAATAGTGCGATACAGCAAATTAAGATAAAAAATAAGAACCAGACCCTGCCCTTAGATCTGGCTTTACGCGGAGTCTTAACCTTCACCTTAGGTTCGGGTTGTGGTGGACGAGGACGATAATTTTCGAACTTCATCTCTGACGGGGAATTAGGCAAAACAGCTCCAAAAAAACACTAAAATAAATATCTTTCATGCAACTCAGCAAATCCGTTGCCACTCAGTAAAACAAGACATCAATCCATTAAGCCACACAAAAAACTCACCGCCAACAACGCCCTGCTAGCAAAGACTAATCCCAGATGAACTCACGAAAATGTTTACGGCAAACGGACTCATAGCTTTCATTTCCACCAATCGCCACTTGCTCACCCTCGCGCATCACTTTGCCGTCACCGTCGAGGCGCACCACCATGTTGGCTTTGCGGCCACAATGGCAAATGGTTTTCAGCTCAACCAACTTATCGGCCCAAGCTAATAAATAATGACTGCCACTAAAGAGTTCGCCCTGGAAATCCGTTCTTAAACCATAACAGAGTACAGGAATATCAATATTATCGACCACATGCGTCAACTGCTTAACCTGTTCTTTACTCAAAAACTGGCACTCATCAACCAGCACACAGCTTAATGGTGTGGCTTGATGCACATCGCTAATCATCTGAGTCAGATCATCTTGGCTACTAAAAACCTGTGCATCCGTTTCAATGCCGATGCGCGAGGCCACTTTACCTTTGCCATATCTGTCATCTATGGAGGCTGTCATCACTAAGGTATTCATACCGCGTTCGCGATAGTTATAGGATGACTGTAATAAGGAAGTGGATTTACCAGCGTTCATCGCCGAATAATAAAAATACAATTGAGCCAAGACTTATACCCTTTAAAAAACGTTAGCGCTTACGCGTCTGCCATCGGAGCCAAATTGGCCGCTAGTCTAACATTGCGCTTCACATCAGAACACTAGCAGCGACTAAGCTTTTATCATGAATTACTGCAACTGCGCTGACTTATCCAGCGTTTTACTCTCCCATCGTCGACTTAACCAACTCCAGCTCACTTTATTTAATCCTTAGCACGATAAAAGCCATCACCAGCCACCAAATGATTAAATTTTGTTAACACAAGCTTAATTTAACCTTAAATACTGTTTTATAAGGAAATAGTAAATAAAGCTAAATTTCAAAAGTGAGATCTACCTCCAAAGTATTAAGTGTTAATGGGCTTGCGCCCAAAAAAAACAAACATCTTGTTAACAGTAATATTTCATTCGAGACAAAACGTGCTCAATTTAAAAAAAGAAAGTATTCGATAGCTTGCAAATTAAAGCTAACGGTCAAAGCACTAATCTACCCTGCAAACTTTAGTGCTCCACTCCGTCCTTTATGCGCATATTGGATCAAATGGAGATAATGATGAGAATTTTCACCTCTAGAAAACTGGCATACTTAGTGGCTTTAGCACTAACTGGTGCCCTTGTTGGTTGTGGCGATGATGGCAAAGATGGTGTCGATGGCGCACCAGGAACGCCCGGTATTCCGGGAACCCCAGGTACGCCTGGCACACCCGGGGAACCCGGAACACCGCCCCCAGTCACTAGCTCGACGCTGACGAAAGTCAAAGTGATCAACTACAGCTTTGGCGAAGGCAGTATCAGTTACGAATTTGAAATTACTGATGAGAATAATAATTTAATCAACGGGCTGCAAAACGCAGAGGCTAAAGTCGCGGCGTTAACCGATAAAGGTTTCATCAATAACCGTACCGAAAGTGATCTTAATGGCGTTGCAGACAATGTGCATATTGGTGGCGCGGCAACTCAAGCGACTGAAGGTGCCACACTGACCTCTTTAGGCGACGGTCACTACACTTTTGTGACCCCAATGTTAGGGGTAAACCCGAGCACTGAAGGTATTGTGTGGTTACGCGTTGGCGGCAATAGCGCAACAGGTATCGCACGTTCAGCCCCCTTAGTTGTCAATAAACCCGAAGGCACTCATTCCACCACAACCGATAGTTGCTATTCCTGTCACGTCGATTACGCAACCAGTCCTCGTCGCCATGCAAGCTATGTTGCAACCGGTATGGACGGTGAAGTCACTTTCGTAGAAGGCTGTTTAGCATGTCACGGCTCAGTGAGTCGCGGCGCTGTCAATGCGGAAGGTTTCTCTGTGGGTGGCTATACGACAAACACCTTATCTAAAATTGGCCATGTTAATCACCAAGATTTTACTAAAGACTTTTCAGTACAAAACTGTACATCCTGTCACGTTGAAGCCCCAACTAACATCAACGTTGCAGGACCCGGTTGTATCGATTGCCATGATAGTGGTGGTGTACCAGGCGTTATTATCCCAAGTAATGGTGCCGATGTCCGTACTATGCATGAAGGCAAGTCTGGCATTACTGAACGCCAAGCTATTCGCGCTAAGTACAAAGTGACATTAGCGGCCCCAGTTAAAGTCGATGATATATCAACGAAAACAGATCACTATGCGCCAACAGGTGCTGCCGCAGTCGCCGCCCCAGGCTGGTGTACAACACTTACTGTAAAGGATGTTGATGGCAATATCTTTAGTATCAAAGATAACTTCAACTACTCAGATCCGCTGGTGTTTGATGCCAAGAAACCGCTGGTCTATGCCAGCGCCTATCTGCACGCCTATGACAATGGCAGTTTAGTGGGCCGCCCAGGAAACCGTACTAACTATTACTATGGTTACAACACCGACGGCACTAAGAACATCTGTCACTTACTGACGGATATCAGCGCTGTGAATGCTAACTATGTTTACTCTGCCCGCGTGACATTCAGTACCGCAGGTTGGATTGAATATGATGGCAATCAACGTTATCAAAGTAATGGCAGCCTAAGAGCGACAGGTTATGACGGTTCTATGGGCGTATCCTTTACCGCCTACTCAGACGTCGTTAACCCTGTCACGGCTCAAAAAGTCTCAGGCTTTGAGCGTCGTGAGATAGTGAGCGCTAACAGCTGTACGACTTGTCATAACGATGCCACTGCATTCCACAAAAATGGGGCCTTCGATGACGGCGGTAATGGCTGTATTGCTTGCCATGACAACGGCATGGCACGGACATCAGCCGCCTTAGGCGCAGGTTTTGGCCCTATGGTTCACAGCTGGCACTGGGGTAATGGCGCTAAAGTCGGTGAAATGAAAGCGGATGGAACTCAAGCGAATGCGGCTAACGGTGCAGGGGCGATCAATCCTGTCACCAGTTGCGTAGCCTGCCATGATAAAGCGATTGATTTAGATAAAATTCCAAATCAATACATTTTAGAACCCGGCAGCAAGATGACCAGCCCTGTATCTGCAAACTGCTATGCCTGCCATACGATTGATTCTGCGAAAGCGCACATGGTGAGCAACGGTGGTGAGATCAGCGTTCCTAGCGTGGCAGATTGGTTTAAACAACCAACAACTGAATCCTGTGCAGTATGTCATAACACAGGTAGAAGCTCTGGTATTGATAAATACCACAAGTTTACTCGCTAATTAGTCATTTCATCATCGCATGATTAAATAGTCAGTAAAAAGCGGTACCGATTTTCCCTGCAAGGAAATCGCCAAGGAGTCTCATCAACACGGGACTCCTTTTTATTTAGATACAGCCCGATAACAAGCCATTTTCAGTCCCATTTAAGTTACTAACGTTACAGTCCTAAAAAAACAACAATTCAAAGGAAGTCACTCAATTATGCGTAAACGTTTTATTGCCATCGCCATCGGCGCCACGCTCACCGCCGGATTTATGGCAGGTTGTAGCAACACAGAAAGCAAAGCCCCTAACGCCATGTCGGTACAAGTCCAAAACCCCTTGTTTCAAGTCAGTAGTCTGCAATATCAAGCGCCCGACTTTAGCCTCATCAAAAATGAGCACTTTACGCCTGCCCTAGAGCAAGGCATGGCCGAGCACTATCAAGAAATCCTCGCGATTGCGAATAATCCCGCCGCGGCAAGTTTCGACAACACTATTGTCGCGATGGAAAAAAGCGGTGCCCTGCTCAGCCGCGCATCGAGTGTGTTTTATAATCTAGCGGGTTCGAACAGCAATCCAGAACTGCGTAAAATCCAAGGTGAAATGGCACCCAAAATGGCGGCCCACTCGGACAATATCAACTTAAATCCAGCGCTATTTGCCCGCATCGAAGCCATTTATAACGATCGCGCTAACCTAGGGTTAACCCCAGAAGCTGTGCGTTTGGTTGAGGTCTATCATCAACGCTTTATCATGGCGGGCGCTAAGCTGACCGATGAGCAGAAAGTGAAGATCCGTGCTCTTAACGAAGAACAATCGACACTGACCAATGAGTTTTCCCAGCGTTTACTGCGCCTAACTAAAGAAATCGCCGTTATCGTGGAATCAAAGAATGAGCTTGCAGGATTAACTGACAGCGATATCACTTCGGCCGCAAACGATGCTAAAGCAGCAGGTCACGATGGCAAGTATCTGATCAACATCACCAACACCACTCGCCAGCCCGTATTGGCGTCACTGGAAAACCGTGAACTGCGCCAACGCATTTGGGAAGCCTCGGCTAACCGTGGCTTAAGTGGTGAAAACGAAACGGCGTCGCTGGTATCTCGTTTAGCGCAACTGCGCGCTGAGCGCGCCACCCTATTAGGTTATGAAAACTGGGCGAGTTATCGCCTAGCGCCGCAAATGGCCAAAACGCCAGAAGCGGTTTACAGCATGTTTGGCTCTATGGTGCCAGCCGTAGTCGCTAATACAGAGAAAGAAGCGGCCGATATTCAAGCTATGATCGACAAGACTGGCGGCAAATTTGAACTGGCGCCATGGGACTGGGAATTCTACGCCGAGAAAGTCCGCCAAGAAAAATACGCCCTCGATGGCAATAGCATTCGCCCATACTTTGAGTTTAACCGCGTCCTCGAAGATGGCGTGTTCTACACCCTCAAAGAACTCTATGGCGTCACCCTAAAACCTCGCCCAGATTTACCGGTTTATCATCCCGATGTGAAAGCCTACGAAATGTTTGATGCCGATGGCTCAAGCATGGCCATTTTCTACGCCGACTATTTTGCCCGTGAAGGTAAACGTGGCGGCGCTTGGATGAGTTCGTTTGTAGGCCAATCCTTCCTCGAAGGCACTAAGCCTGTCGTGGTTAACGTGATGAACATTAAGAAGGCACCAGAGGGTCAACCGACCTTCGTCAGCTACAACGAAGTCACCACTATGTTCCACGAAATGGGCCACGGCACCCACGGCATGTTCTCCAAAGTGACTTACCCAAGTCTGGCAGGCACTTCGGTTTCCCGTGACTTTGTAGAATTCCCATCAACCTTCGAAGAAGACTGGGCGGCCCATCCCAAAGTGTTGGCCAACTACGCTAAACACTATGAAACGGGCAAACCCATTCCCGATGAACTGCTGCAAAAACTGTTGAAATCAGGCAGCTTTAACCAAGGTTTCGATACGTTAGAATATATGGCTGCGGCGCTCGTAGACATGGAATGGCATTCATTAAGCCCAGATGCACAGTTGCAAGATGTCGCCACCTTTGAAGCCAATGCACTGAAAAAGCACGGCTTAAACATCAGCGCCGTGCCGCCACGCTATAAATCGACCTACTTTGCCCACGCCTTCCCCGGTGGTTACTCGGCAAGTTATTACGCGTATATGTGGAGTGAGATTTTAGCGGCGGATGCCTTTGCCTATGTGCAAACCCAAGGTGGTCTAAACCGTGAAATCGGCATGAAATACCGCAAAACTATTCGTGAAGTGGGCAACAGTATTGCACCAATGGAAGCCTACAAAAATTTCCGGGGACAAGAGCCAACGACACAAGGATTGCTAAAACGCCGCGGGCTAGACCAAACACTTTAAGCTACAAAAAACCTAAGCGGCAAGTAGCCTAAGTTAAGTACTGATAGCCTTAATGCGATTAGGTTAAAGATAGAGATAGAGCGTTAACCAAAAAATCAGCCAGCATAATGCTGGCTGATTTATTTTGACTTATTCGTAGTGAACCTTTGCCGTGCAAGGTTTCAATTAAGGTTTAGCTAATTGCGCCTTTAGATTTGATTTTTAGCACTATGATGCTAACCACAAACACCACACTACAGGCCACTAAACCTGCGACAACTGACTCAGTAAATCCAAGTACGACATAACCCGTTAAGCTAATAAACGCCGCAATCAATGCATACGGTAGCTGAGTGACCACATGGTCGATATGGTGACAACTCGCGCCCGTAGACGACAAAATCGTAGTATCGGAAATCGGTGAACAGTGATCGCCAAATACCGCGCCCGCCAGCACAGAAGCAAGCATAGGCAACATCATGCCAGTGTGACTTCCCATCGCCATATCCGCAGCAATCGGCAACATGATACCGAACGTGCCCCAGCTAGTACCGGTTGAGAACGCAGTAATACCCGCTAACACAAACATTAGGGCTGGCAAAAAGGCGAACGGAATATTGCCCGTCGCGAGACTTGCCATAAACTTGCCGGTTTCGAGTTGACCAATCACGCCTGCGATGGTCCAAGCAAACAACAGGATATAAATCGCTGGCAGCATAGAGCGAGCGCCCTGCACTATGCCTTTGACTATCATTGATTTCTCAACGCCTTGGACTAAATTCAATATCAGCGAAATCGCTAAACCGATTAATGCACCAAAGAAAAGGGATGAACTGACATCGGTTTTCTCAAACGCTGAAATAATATTAAATTCAATCCCTTCAGCGGCAAGCACTTGAGCGCCACTGTTGACCATAAAATACAGGGTCGCAAATACCAACACAGTAATCGGCAGGAATAAACCTAAGATCTTACCGGTTTCGGCTTCAGGTAAATCCGCATTGGCTCCAGGCGGTAATCCTTTTGACTCATCGTATAAATTACCACGCTGGGCATTGAGTTCATGCTCGCGCATTGGCCCAACATCTAATCCCATAAAGACAACGAAAAGTAATAATAACAAGGAGAAAATTGCATAGAAGTTCATTGGGATCATTTGAATAAAAATACTCAAATGGCCAGTATCAGCAAAACCATGGGCCGTTAATATTCCACCAATAAGTGCAATAATATACGCGCCCCAACTTGATACTGGTGAAATAACGCACACAGGTGCCGCAGTAGAATCTAATAAATAAGCTAACTTAGCGCGGGAAATATAATAACGGTCGGTAACAGGTCTAGCGACCGAACCTACGACTAAGCTATTGAAATAGTCGTCAATAAAAACCACACACCCTAAAAACATGGTTAATAATTTAGCGTCACGTTTATTACGTATATGTAAACGAGCCCAATCGGCAAAAGCCCGCGCGCTGCCACTTACGGTAATTAACGCTGTGATCATTCCCAGTACAATTAAGAAACCGAGAATATATAAGTTCCACGAATTAAAGCCTTCGCCCGTCCAAAAAAGTCCTTTAACGCCATTAAATACAAATTCACCCGTCGCTACAGGTGAAAATTGATTGAGCAATAAAGCACCAATTAAAATACCTAACCCCAAAGAAAGCAGTACACGGCGAGTTAAGATCGCCAACACAATAGCCACCGCAGGCGGCAGCAAGGAAAGTGCCGAATCGGCATAATTCATAACAGTCATTGATTATTATCTTCGTTAAATACGAATGGAGGGCGACTGAACTGGTGGGGAAAGGCAATAGATACCCAAGGTCACCTGTCCTATCAGTAGCGCTCCATAGTAACTATTTCCAATATCCGTATCGGAAAATACTATGGCAGTGTTGCACCTATTAGATACAACCCCAGCAGTTGATCGTGATAAATCGAACCACTTCGGCACCAAATCCTTTCGCAATCGATCAACGGAATCACCCTACTGATCACTACTAATATTTGGCGCGCCTCTACTTCTAAGAACGCCCTTACGCGGGCGTGAGGCACATAAAAACATAAGCGGCTTAGCAGATGCTACCGCAAAGCCACTTAATGTGACCTAAATCACAGATTAAATCAACCGAGACTTGTGATCAGCTCAGGAACCGCCTCAAATAAGTCCGCAACTAAGCCATAATCGGCAACTTGGAAAATTGGCGCTTCCGCGTCTTTGTTAATAGCAACGATAACTTTTGCGTCTTTCATGCCCGCTAAATGTTGAATCGCGCCAGAAATCCCCACGGCAATATACAAGTTAGGCGCAACGATTTTACCGGTTTGACCGACTTGTAAATCGTTAGGCACAAAGCCAGCGTCAACTGCCGCGCGTGATGCGCCAACCGCAGCACCAAGCTTGTCAGCAAGCTGCTCTAAAATGCCGAAGTTTTCACCACTGCCCATACCACGGCCGCCAGAAACGATAATGCCAGCATTACCTAATTCTGGACGGGCTGATACCGTCAAGGATTGAGAAACAAACTGAGTTCTCGCTTCAAACACTTTATCGAGTGTCGTCACAGCCGCGCTGTTACCTTCTGGCGCAGCATCAAAAGCACTGGCGCGTACTGTCATCACTTTGATGGCATCATGGCTTTGCACTGTCGCTAAGGCGTTACCCGCATACACAGGGCGCACAAAAGTGTCCGCACTGACGACGGTAATGACTTCAGAGATTTGCGCAACATCTAATAATGCTGCCACACGCGGAAGCGTGTCCTTCCCTAAGCTCGAAGCAGAAGCCAGAATGTGGCCATAGTTTGGCGCTAAGTCCACCAGCAATTTGGCAAAATTTTCCGCTAAATGCGCTTCATACACGCTAACATCGGCAACGAGCACTTGGCTAACGCCTTGTAGTGCTTGTGCAGCTTGGACAACCGCGCCACATTGGTGACCCGCAACCAGTACATGCACTTCATCGCCAATGGCGCGAGCGGCAGTGACGATTTTTGCCGTATCAAGTTTCAGTGCGGCATTATCATGTTCAGCTAATACTAAAATGGCCATTTAGATCACCTTCGCTTCATTTTTTAACTTTTCAACTAGCTCAGCTACCGACGCTACCATAATGCCTGCTTTACGCTCTGCTGGCGGAGTGACCTTCACAACCGTTTGGTGACTCTTTAACGTCACGCCCAAATCAGCCACAGTAAAGACTTCTAATGGCTTACGCTTGGCTTTCATAATGTTAGGCAGTGAAGCATAACGAGGTTCGTTCAAACGTAGATCGGCAGTCACGACTGCAGGTAACGGCATAAGTAAGGTTTGCATACCACCGTCAACTTCGCGAGCAACTTGCACAGATTGACCTTCCAATTTGATTTCAGAAGCAAAGGTCGCCTGTGGCATATCCATCAGCGCCGCGAACATTTGACCAGTTTGATTGTTATCGCCATCGATAGATTGCTTACCAAAAATCACCAGTTCAGCTTGTTCTTTGTCTTGTACCGCTTTGAGCAATTTGGCGATAGATACTGGCACCAGTTCTTCTTCAGTATCGATATGAATCGCACGGTCTGCGCCTAATGCGAGCGCGGTACGTAATTGTTCTTGCACGGCTTTATTACCAATACTGACAACAACCACTTCAGTAGCGCTACCCGCTTCTTTTAAACGAACCGCTTCTTCTACTGCGATTTCACAAAAAGGGTTCAACGCCATTTTTAGGTTTGCAGTGTCAACACTTGTATTGTCAGCTTTGACCCTGACCTTCACATTGGCATCAACAACGCGCTTAACGGGCACCAATACTTTCATAGGGTTTCCTTCCTACACTTTCATGTACATGGACAAAACATTGGTTAATACCAATGCAGGATAGAGCAACTTTACGTCCTGTTAACGTTAACGTCAACCAAAGTCAAACGCCTGTTTGCATTTTTTAATCCGCGCAACGGCTACTTTTTTGGACACTTATTTGAGTAAATAAGAAAAGTTCAAAATATAAATAATATTTAATTTACTTAAAACGCATAATTTTATTTGATTCGAGCTATATTAGTTTCTATCATTTAGGTGTTGTTCACCATTATCCTGTATTAAAAATTAGAGTGGGACGAAAATAGATATGAGCGAATTTTTAGAGATATTAACTCACGGCCGTCGTTTTAAAGCAGCAGTTAAAGAACTTAGCGTTGAAGAGTTACGTGATTTAGCCGATAAATTAGATAAAATTTTAGTAGAACGCGAGTCTATGGCTGAGGAAGAAGAACAAGCCATGGCAGCTCGTAATGCTAAGATTGAAGAAATCCGTCAACAAATGGAAGCCGTTGGTTTATCAATTGATGACTTAGGTGGCGTAGCTGTTAAAGCAACCGCGAAGAAACGCGCTCCTCGTCCAGCTAAATACCAAATCGAAGTTGACGGTGAAATGGTTCAGTGGACTGGCCAAGGCCGTATGCCTACCGTATTTAAGAACGAGATCAACAAAGGTCGTTCTATGGAAGATTTCTTAATCTAATCCAATTCGGTGTGGCGGTTCGAGTAACCAACACCTATTTGCATAAAAGCTCGCATTCATTGCGAGCTTTTTTATATCCACTATTGGCTGCAATCTAAAACAACAAGCGTTAATCCCACGCCTCATTCCCGCTCAAATTGCGTTACAATTCAACCTTAGTATTTACATCTGCTTTCAGTTACTCTTTATTCACCCTCACTCGATTGAATAAAATAATGCAGATAAACAATAAGATAATTATAAGCTGCAGCATGATCGCTAGCTTAGTCTCACAGACCACATATGCCCAAATCAATACAGGGACAACCTCAAATAAACTCACGGCTTTTACCCATGCTGAATTAATGATTGCGCCGGGTAAGCGTTTAAGCGATGCCACTTTATTGGTTGAAAATAATCGAATTAAAGCCATTATTGAGCACGGTGACATTCCCGCTGGCGCATTTAAAATCGATTTGAGTGGTTATACTATTTACCCTGGATTTATCGATCCTTTCACCGATTATGGGATTGAGTTCGAATATCCAAAACTTGGGCTCACTCGCCCTGTCTATGATATTAAACGTATCGGCGGCAATGCAGACAATGGTGCAATTCATTCTGAAAAAGAATGGTTTAATTACGTTTATCCCAATAAAGAACGCGCTAAAGAGTGGATCAATAATGGCTTTACGAGTGTGCAAAGTAGCAAACTCGACGGAATCTTCCGAGGGACGGGTGTTAGCCTGTCATTAGCAGACAAAACCGCCAACGAAGTGATTTATCGTGCCCGCAGTCAACCTTTTATGGCATTCGATAAAGGCTCATCTGAACAAGATTATCCGTCATCATTAATGGGCAGTATTGCGCTTATTAGACAAACCTTTGCCGACGCCAATTGGTATAATCAAAATAAAAACAAACAAGGCAATGGCGCAATAAACAATCAAGTCGAATTTAATATCGCCTTTGAACGCTTAGATAATTTAACCGATAAGCAAATTATCTTTGAAACCAAAAATCTCAACGATCAATTGCGCGCCGCCCATTTACTCAAAGAACATAAACTGCCAGCCAACCTGCTCGGTAATGGTCAAGAATACTCGCGCATCAATGAGTTAAAGGCGCTGAACTACCCGTTAATCTTGCCTTTAAACTATCCGCAAGCGCCTGATGTTGGAACAGATGATGCCGATCGCGAAGTGTCACTGGCGGATTTAAGACAGTGGGAACGTGCGCCAACCAATCCAGCAGAAGTTGCCAAAGCGGGTATTCCCTTCGCACTAACACAATTTGGTATTAAGACAGATGCCTTTTGGCCGCGCCTGCGCCAAGCCATTGTCCAAGGTTTGAGTGAAGAGCAAGCCTTAGCTGCACTGACCACCCAAGCCGCCGAGATGACAGGCACCGCCGATTTTACCGGCAAACTCGCCCCCGGTTACATGGCTGACTTTGTTATCACTAAGGGCAATATTTTTAAAGAAGGTCAGATCTACAGTGTTTGGTTGCAAGGTCAGGAGCAAAGTCTTCGCTCACTGCCCCAAGCAAAATTACTGGGCGATTATCAATTGAGCCTCAATAATCTCACGCTGGATTTATCGCTGCAAGATGCGAGCAAAGGTGATAAACCTAAAATCCAAGGCAGCTTAAGCAGTGGCGAGCAAAGTATCGCGCTCAGCCAACTTAAATTAGATGACGACGGTCGATTAAGCTTTACTGCCGATTTGAGCGCCGCAGGCATCAATGGTCTTAGCCGCTTTACGCTGTGGATGGCCGATGACGGTATTCAGGGCCGCATGGTCGATGCTAAGAGTCGCACCACAAATGTTGCCGGTATTGCGATAGCGCAAACTGCAGCGGTTGATAATGCCACTCAAGATGACCATCAAGCACCCAAGGATAAAGCCAACACTAGCCTAGTGAGTCACCTCACCTTCCCTAACGTTGCTTATGGACTGAGCGAAGCACCTAAGGTCGAGAAGCTGCACATCAAAAATGCCACCCTGTGGACCTCGGATAAGCAAGGCATTCTCGAACATGCAGATCTCTTGATGGCCAATGGCCGCATCGAAAAAATTGGCCAGCAACTCAGTACGCCTTCTGGTTATCAAGTCCTCGATGCAACAGGTAAACATCTTACTGCGGGCATTATTGATGAACACTCACATATCGCCATTAATGGTGGCACCAACGAAGGCACGGATGCTGTGACCTCTGAGGTACGCATTGGCGATATTATTAATCCCGACGATATTTCAATCTATCGGGCCTTAGCGGGCGGCGTCACCAGCGCGCAATTACTCCACGGCAGCGCCAATCCAATTGGCGGCCAATCGCAACTGATCAAAATGAAATGGGGTGAGCCAGCCGAACAACTCAAATTTGCTAACGCGCCCGCCAGTATCAAGTTTGCTTTAGGTGAAAACGTCAAACAGAGTAATTGGGGCGAGAAATTTGTGCAGCGCTTCCCGCAAACGCGTATGGGAGTCAAAGCCTTATTTGAAGAGACCTTCGATGCCGCCATCGCCTATGAAAATGCGTTAAAAGCCTATGATAATCTGCGCTCCAGCGATAAGAAAAAAACCGTTGCACCGCGCCCAAGTTACCGTCTGCAAGCAGTGGCCGAAGTATTAAATCAGCAGCGTGATGTGCACATTCACTCCTATGTGCAGTCAGAAATCCTGATGTTTATCCGCTTAGCTGAGGCTTATCACTTTAAAGTGCAAACCTTTACCCATGTGCTCGAAGGTTACAAAGTGGCGAGTGAACTGGCCGCCCATGGCGCTGGCGCTTCGACCTTTGCCGATTGGTGGGCCTATAAGTTTGAGGTGTACGACGCGATTCCACAAAATGCGTGTTTGATGCAAAACAAAGGCGTGACCACCAGCATAAACTCAGACGACTATGAAATGCAGCGCAGACTCAACCAAGAAGCGGCTAAGTCTATGATGTATTGCAATATGTCGAAGGAAGATGCTTGGAAAATGGTCACTATTAATCCAGCCAAGCAATTAAGAGTCGATGAATTTGTGGGTTCACTCACACCTGGGAAAATGGCCGATATCGTGCTGTGGAACGCAGAGCCACTGTCGATTTACGCCAAAGTGACACAGGCATGGGTTGAAGGAAAACGCTACTTTGACCGCGACCAAGACCAAATTGCCCAGCAAGCAGTCGTCAACGAGCGCGCCGCACTTATCCAAAAAATTCTCAGCAGTGATGATCAAGCCAAAGCGGGTGAAAAAGTCACGCCACTTAACGAGCCACAGTGGCACTGCGACACCCACTATCAAGCATGGGGCCACACTCATGAGGGAGCCAAATAATGCAACATTCATCTAAACCGGTTTTGTTTGCCGCGCTACTGGGCGCGATTTGCACCACGCTGGCCCCAGCGATGGCAAACGATATCGTGCCTACTCCTAAACAAAGTCGCAGCGTACTGATTAAAAACGCCACAGTGCACACAGTCAGTCAAGGCGTGCTCAGCAATACTGATGTCTTGATTGAAAATGGCAAGATCACGGCCGTTGGGCCTCAACTCACCAGCCAAATCAACAGTGCAACCGCAGAAACCAGTGACACTCAAGTCGTCGATGCTAGCGGTAAACACTTGTATCCGGGCTTAATTGCCCTCGATACCAGCTTAGGCTTAGTTGAAATTGAAATGAGCCGCCCCACGGTCGATAACGCCGAGGTGGGTTATATCAATCCGCAGATCAGCACAGCCACAGCTTACAATGCGGATTCGGAGCTCATCCCGACCATACGTTTCAACGGCATTACTCACGCACAAATCGTCCCGAGCGGCGATGGTATTGCTGGCCAATCGGTACTAGTGGATCTCGATGCGTGGACGATTGAGGATGCACTGACACCCAGTGCAGGACAGTTCCATGTCTACTGGCCGCAAATTAAACGCATGCCAGAAGATGAAAAAGAGAAAGCCAAGGCTATCGAGAAAAATCAGCAGGCGATCGACCAGCTCAATATCGCCTTTGAAGATGGCTATCGCTATTTCTTAAGTGATAAAGCCAAGGGCAAAGATAACAACAAGGATGAAGATCCACAGTCCGCGACCAACAACCTGCGCTGGCAGGCCATGTTGCCGCTATACCAAGGTAAAGCGACACTGTTTGCCCATGCCGACAGTGTTGGCCAAATTGAGCAAGTGATTGCTCTGACAAAAAAATACCAATTCAAACTGGTGATTGTCGGCGGATACGATGCATGGCGCTTAGCCTCAAGCCTGAGGGAAGTTAATGCGAGCGTCATTTACCCACATACTTTGAGTCTGCCTAAGCGTAAAGATGAACCGGTGGATTTGCCCTTTAAAATCCCCTCCTTGCTCGCTAATGCAGGAATTCCCTTTGCCCTTGGGTTCTCATCGGACTGGAACAGCCGTAACTTACCCTATGCAGCAGGTTATAGCGCCGCCTATGATTTAACGCCTGAGCAAGCGCTTAAGTCCATCACCTTAGATGCCGCAAAACTGTTAGGTGTCGAGGATTTAGGGGCGATTGCCGTGGGATACCAAGGCAGTGTTGTACTGTCCGAGGGGGACATTCTCGACCCTATGACCAATAAGATAGAGGCTATCTGGATTGAAGGACGGCAGATAGATCTGAATAATCGCCATCAGCAGCTTTATCAAAAGTACCTTAAGCGGTAGAATTTACTCAGATAATAATATCGCATCGGCGCAGCCTACCAAGGCTGCGCAGTTTTCCCCTCAATCTCAGGTCAAACCATGAAAATTATCCTCTCAAGTGCATTAGTGCTACTGCTCAGTGCCTGTGCAAGCGACTACAGTTTTAACAGTAATTTGGACGGTGAGGCGATTAATGACTATTTCAAGGCATCCGATGTCACCCTCTATGAAGGCGATACCTTGCCAAAAGGTCATTATGAATTAAAAGGGTTGGTCCAAGGGGAATCCTGTCAGGCCGATGTCAACAGCGTACCTGCGTCATTAGCCGATGCCAGAACCGAAGCCCGCCGTAACGCCGCAGATAAAGGCGCTAACGGCATTATCATCAAACAATGTGTGATGTTAGATGAAGCCGCCCAAGGTTGTATCAGCCGCGCCCTGTGCGTAGGCCAAGCAGTTAAAACGGCTACCGCAGAGTAAGTCACACGCTGAGCAAACAAACTGCTCGCGATTCGATGATCTAAGATTGCCCGTATCAACCGCTTAATGGCTGATGTTCCATGAGCAAGGATTCATGGCTAACGCTGCATAATTAGCGCTCAAAGATGGGCCTTAATGATGAGCTTAGAATGATGAACTTAGGCGGTTGTTATACTTACCCTTTTAGGTAATTTTTTGCATGACATTTACCAACCAAATTGTCGCAGTAGCGACATGCCGCACCCCCTATAAACAAAAGTTTGGCATTCCAAGACAACCCGGACTCGTTGAGGCTCGCGGCTATGTCGAACTCGAACCCCATGTCAATCATATCGATGCGGTGCGTGGCATAGAGCAATATTCCCATCTCTGGTTGCTATTTTGCTTCCATGAAAATCTTGCCCAAGGTTGGAAAACCACAGTGCGGCCGCCGCGATTAGGCGGCAATGAAAAACTCGGCGTATTCGCCACTCGCTCCACTTTTCGCCCTAATGGTATAGGCCAGTCAGTAGTGAAACTGCACGGTGTAGTACAACGCAAGGGCAAAGTGTGTCTCGAGATTTCCGGTATGGATCTGGTCGATGGCACGCCAATTATCGATATTAAGCCTTACATTCCATTCTCGGATTCGATTACCGATGCTGTCGGCGGCATTGCTCAAGACGCCCCTAAACTGATTTCAGTGGTGTATTCCGATAATGCCAAGGCACAAATTGAGCGTTACGCCCAGCAGGAAACCTACACAGATTTAGCCGTACTTATCCGCGGAGTCTTGGGGCAAGATCCGCGCCCCGCCTATAAAAAAGCCAAGGACGATCCTAAGCTTTATCAAGTCGCCCTCTATGATTTAGATGTGTTCTGGCAAATGGCGGTCGATAATAATGACCAAGAATACATCTTGGTACTGGAACTCAAACCGGGGAAATGTGGCTAAATGCCTACGCCAACGCCTAGATCAGAGCCGGCATCTTTGCCTGATTATCAAAGCCAGCATAAAAAGCGTCTCTCTTGGATGCCGTGGCTGTATTTTTCTTTAAAAGAGAAACATTTAGTCTGGGCAAAACCTTGGCAGGATGAGATCCAAGCAAAGCTTTGTGCCCTCGAAACAGTCAACATCGGCGAGCACTGTTTTATTGCACCCGAAGCGCAGTTATTCGCCGAACCCAATCGTGATATCCGCATGGGTAATCGCTGCATGATCGCCGCCGACTGTTTTTTACACGGGCCCATCACGCTAGGGGATGAAGTGGCGATTAATCATGGTTGCTCCTTCGATGGTGGCAGGGTCGGTATTCAGATTGGCAGCCAGACCCGCATCGCTAATAATGTCACTATTTATGCCTTCAACCATGGCATGGCGCCAGATACGCCCATCTATCAACAAGCTGCCAACTCCAAAGGCATTGTTATAGGTAAAGATGTGTGGATTGGCGCTCAGGCCGGCATAGTCGATGGTGTGACAATTGGCGATCACGCTGTGGTGGGTATGGGTAGCATAGTAACTAAAGATGTGCCCGACTGGGCGATAGTGGCTGGCAACCCTGCCAAAGTGATTGGCGATAGGCGGGATAAAAGCTAAATCGGCTGGTACAAATCGCATCTTAAATCGCTTTCCTTTGACTCAGTAATCTTCTCAAAAATGCTATTTGTCTCCCAGCTAGTTGAATTTAACCTAAATACGTAGGTGACATCATCAAAGCAGGTGATAAAATGGCGACCATTCAACTCAAATTTGGACATCGGTAATGCGCGTCAGCAAGTACCTGCTATCAACACAGAAAGAAACTCCTGCCAACGCAGAAGTCATTAGTCATCAATTAATGTTACGTGCGGGCATGATCCGTCGTAATGCGTCGGGCCTTTATAGCTACCTCCCCACGGGCTTACGCGTGCTGCGTAAAGTCGAAGCCATTGTTCGTGAAGAAATGAACAAAGCCGGTGCAATTGAAATTCTAATGCCTATGGTGCAACCGGCAGACTTGTGGGTAGAAACAGGTCGTTGGGAAAAGTTTGGTCCCGAGCTGCTGCGCTTTAAAGATCGCCACAATCGCGACTTCGTACTGGGCCCAACCCACGAAGAAGTGATCACAGATCTCATTCGTAAAGAAGTCAGCTCATACAAGCAATTACCGCTGAACCTTTACCAAATCCAAACCAAATTCCGTGACGAAGTTCGCCCACGTTTTGGCATGATGCGCTCACGCGAATTCTTGATGAAAGACGCCTACTCTTTCCACCTTGACGTCGATACCATGAATGAAACCTATGAGGCCATGTACAACGCCTATAGCAACATTCTAACGCGCATGGGTTTAGCCTTCCGTCCAGTATTAGCTGACACAGGTTCTATCGGTGGCAGCATGTCACACGAGTTCCACGTTCTGGCGCAAAGCGGTGAAGATTTAATTGCTTACTCAACGGGTAGCGATTACGCGGCTAACATCGAGAAAGCTGAATCACCAGTACCCACAGAGCCTCGCGGCGCTGCCACTGAAGAATTGCGTTTAGTCGATACCCCAAATGCAAAGACCATTGCTGAATTGGTTGAGCAGTTTGATCTGGATATCACTAAAACCGTCAAAACCTTGATCGTCGTGGGCGCATCAGAAGCGACGCCGTTAGTGGCACTGATTGTTCGCGGTGACCATGAACTCAACGAAGTCAAAGCTGACAAGTTAGACTTAGTGGCATCACCAGTAGAAATGGCATCAGAAGCGCTGATCCGTGACGCCATTGGCGCAGGTCCTGGTTCACTTGGCCCTATCGGTCTTAACATCCCTATCGTTATCGATCACAGCGTTAGCGTAATGAACGATTTTGCTGCTGGTGCGAATGTGGATGACAAACATTATTTTGGTATCAACTGGGAACGCGATCTGCCGACAGCACAAGTTGCCGACATCCGTAACGTAGTCGAAGGCGAGCCAACACCAGATGGTTCAGGCACTTATGCTATGGCACGCGGTATCGAAGTGGGTCATATTTTCCAACTGGGTACTAACTACTCTAAATCGATGAACGCGACTGTACTTGACGAAAACGGCAAGTCACAGGTGCTATTGATGGGTTGTTACGGCGTCGGCGTAAGCCGTATTGTGGCCGCAGCCATCGAGCAAAACTTCGATGACCGTGGCATCATTTGGCCAGAAGCGATTGCGCCATTTAGCGTGGGCATTCTGCCAATGAACATGCACAAGTCGCACCGCGTAACCGATATCGCCGAGCAGTTATACAAAGACTTAAACGAAGCGGGTATTGACGTATTACTGGACGATCGTAAAGAGCGTCCAGGCGTAATGTTCGCCGATATGGAACTGATTGGTATCCCACACACAGTGGTGATTGGCGATCGCAATATCGATGCTGGCGTATTTGAATACAAAAACCGCCGTACCGGTGAAAAGCAAGATATTCCATTTGATCAACTGCTCGACTTCCTGAAAAACGCAGTGAAAGGCTAAGCCTCAACGCGAAATATAGAAAAGCTTAACGATCAAAAACGAAACGCACTTAAGCCCAGCTTAAGTGCTTTTTTTTATTGGCTTTTTATTGGACTTTTATTGACCTTCGTCGATCACTCACGACATGACTTTTATCTGTAGCTGTTTATCTTTGTATTTTTGGCACTGTATTTTTGGCAAGGTATTTTGCGCTAACAGGTACTGACTCGGAGCGACGCCCATCAACTGCCTAAACATATAACCAAAGGCTGAACCCGAGGCATAACCTAAAGATAACGCTGTAGTGAGCACTGATTCACCTCGACTGAGCATTTGAATCGCCACCTGCAACCTAAGCCTTTGCAACCATTGGCTATAACTTAGCCCAGTTTGCTGTTTAAATAATCTCGCTAACGTGCGGGCCGAGGCGCCGACCTCCCGCTGCCAATCCACCAAAGTACGTTGCTCACTTGGATCCGCAAGCAAAGCCTCTGTAATGCGCAGTAATTTTTTATCCCTAGGATAAGGTAAATCCAAGGCGACCTTAGGGGCGAGCACAATAAAATCACGGATCACCATCAAGAGTCGCATGACGCTATCCTTAAAATCGGGATCAATCAGCCCAGCCTCACTCTTCATCAAGGCATTAGCCTCTTGCAGTAACAACTGCAAAACAGGCTTCACACTCAAACAAGTACAGTCGGGTGGAAAACCGCCTATCTGGGTGTCATCCAAATACAAACTGCTCAATTGCACCTGACCTAGCGCGATAACCTCATGATCGACAAAGGGAGGCACCCACACTGCTTGTTCAGGCGGCACTATGTAACGCCCCGCTGGCGTAATCACACTCAACACACCTTGGCTGGCATAAATGACCTGTCCCCAAGAATGACGATGGCGCTGCACATGTTCATACGGCATGAGTGTTCGCTTAAGCAACATGATGGACGCGCTTAGCCCTGCGGCGGCTAAACGTGATGGCGCCACCTGAGTGCGCGGAGTTATATGCTGCTGGGATAAAGGAGTGTCGGTTACTTGATTCAAGGTGTTATCGCCCAAGGTGATTTTTATATCGAAGCTTCTTTTCGTATTAGCGTACCTCTCGATTTAGCAACGCCAATTTAGCAACGCCTTTTATTTTAGGAAGTGTCTTTTAATCTAGACATTAAGTCAATCTATCGAGCTAACGCCAAAGCGGCAAGCGCTAACATGCCCTCTCAGATTTAACAAATTGGAGATGACATGAGCATCCACATGAATAAAAACCGGGTTACGCCCGTCACCTTACAAAAAATGAAAGGTAAAACGCCAATAGTCGCCCTCACCGCCTATGAAAAACCGATGGCGGAACTTATCGATCCTCATGTGGATATGATTATCGTCGGCGACTCCGTCGGCATGGTGGTTTATGGGCAAGACTCCACACTTGGGGTTACCTTAGAAATGATGATTAACCATGGTCTGGCTGTCACTCGCGGCGCAGCACATGCCTGCGTGATTATCGATATGCCCTTTGGGAGTTATCAAGAATCGCCTCAGCAAGCCTTTAGACATGCCAGCCAAGTATTAATACGTACTGGCGCGCAGGCGGTAAAACTCGAAGGGGGCGCAGAGATGCTAGCCACTACTCGCTTTTTAACCCAGCGAGGGATCCCTGTGATGCCACACATAGGGTTAATGCCGCAGCACGTCAATCAATTAGGTGGATTTAAAACCCAAGCAAGGGATGCAACAGCAATCGAAGCCCTCGTTCGTTTAGCGAAAGACTTCGAGCAAGCTGGTGCTTTTAGCATACTGATAGAAGGCACGTCCGAACTCGCGGCGCGCACAGTAACGGCAGAAGTCTCAATCCCAGTCATCGGCATTGGCGCCTCACCCGCCTGCGATGGCCAAGTGCTCGTGACTGAGGATATTTTAGGCTTATTTTCTGACTACACGCCTAAATTTGCCAAACGCTATATCGACTTAGGCCCCTTAATCACTCACGCCTGCGCCGAATACGCCAGAGAAGTGAGAACCGCTGAGTTTCCAACAACGGAGCACTGCTTTGGCCTCAGCCAAACAACCAAGATTACAGCGGATTAATTGTTTAAAGCGAAATATTGCAGCAATCGAATAGACTATAAATCGAAATTTGCAACTAATTGAGTCTATCGACTTGCTTTTTATAGGGGGGCGTTGCTTTAATAAAACTATTAAAACAATAAATTGAGTCTGAAGATTGCCTACATCAACTGCATTAGTATTAGGTGGCGGCGGCGCAAGAGCCGCCTATCAAGTCGGCGTGCTAAAAGCACTGGTTCAGCTTTATCCGCGTAATCATGGCATTCCCTTTAAAATCATTTGTGGCACCTCGGCAGGCGCCATCAATGGCACCTCCATAGCCACCCATGCTTCCTGTTTTCATCTTGGCGTCAAAAAGCTCGAATGGGTGTGGCGCCATTTTGAGACTCGCAAAGTGTATCGCGCATCCATCACTGGCGTGCTTGGCCACCTTGGTAAAATGGCACTCAAAGGCATGCAGGACGATAAGGTTAATACCGATGCAGGCAGTCTGCTCGATAACGATCCACTCCGAAAACTGCTCAATGAATTAATCGATTTTAAACGTATCGACCGTAATATTCGCAGCGGCGCACTCACCGCACTCAGCGTCGATGCCTCTTGCTATAACAACTCACGTTCGGTGAGTTTTTTCCAAGCTTCACGGGATATCGAAAACTGGACCCGCGCTAGACGCAGCGGCGAACGTATGATGCTCAACACTGAGCACCTACTCGCCAGTTCGGCCATCCCTATGGTGTTCCCCTCGATTAAACTCAACCAAGCCTATTATGGCGATGGCTCGGTCCACCAGCTGGCACCGCTCTCAAGTCCTATCCATTTAGGCGCTGAAAAACTCTTAGTCATTAACTTAGAGAGTCCACACAAACACTTCCCAATGGAACTGGAGTATCACCCTAAAACCGCATCCATAGCGGGCCATCTGCTCGATACTATCTTCTCAGATACCTTAAACAGTGACCTTGAGCGGCTCGAAAGGATCAATAACACCTTAAGCCTGATCCCCGAGTCAAGCCGTAACAAGCTCGCCTTACATCCGATTAAAACCTTAGTCATCAAGCCCAGCGAAGACCTCAGTAAAATTGCCGCCCGCTTCTACGATGACATGCCATGGGCAGTAAAAACCTTACTCGGTTTTATTGGTATTGATAGACAATCCGACTCGAGTATCGTGTCCTACCTATTATTCGAAAAAACCTACACCAGCGCGTTGATCGACCTAGGCTACAAAGATGCCATGGAGCAAATCGACGAACTTAAAGCCTTTTTTGGTTTAAAATCAGAAAATAGCGCAGAACCTTATCGCTAACAGCTATGATGCAGCACTCATTGACTAAAGCAGATTTATAAAGGTGAGTTTGTTTAGCTGTTCAAGTCTAAGATGAATGATACAACTCATTAAAATAAAGGGGCTTAGTTTATAGCTAAGCAAAATTTCAATCGAAAGCCTGAATCCTCTTTAGGATTTAAGATTGATCATTTAGCTAGTATCCCCTATCATGTTTTACTAGATTAGCTAAAATCACTTAAATTTTTTCTAAAAGGGAATCACGATGAAAAAAACTTCACTAGCACTAATCGCTGCTATCGCTGCATTCAGTTCTGTCGCTGCTAATGCAGTCGATGGTCAACCAGCTGGCAACAATGCTGCTGCAAACAGCACAGGTACAATCGTTGCTGGTACTGTAGCTGGTGCAGCTGTAATTGCTGGCGCTGTTGTAATATCTAACAGCTCTGATGGTAACCCTATCACTGGTACAGGTACTACCACTACCACTGGTACTGGCAATTAATCAGTTATTAATGACTCTTAAACAACCGCCTATTGGCGGTTGTTTTTTTTGCTCGTTTAGAGAAAGTGAGAATCACTTCATTTATTGAAATAAGTCTCAGATATCTCTACATTAGATATTTATTACTATTGAGAATAAGCAACTCGGATGCGTATAAATAAAAAATTAATCTTACTCACAGCCTCAGTTGCATTAATGGGTATTGCCGGCTGTAGTCAACGAATTAGCGCCCTCAACGATACGATGAAATTGGCTCTTATTGGAGAGAATGATATTAAGCTCACCACCGAGCAAATAGAAGCCAATCCCTACGCTAGCATCTATGTCAAGATAGAAGATATACCTCAAGCATTTGTTGTTTTAGCCTTTGCAGAACCGAAACAAACCCTCACCACTGTCAGACCAGCGCCAGAAGCAATGGAGCTAAAATGGCTCTCTGCAGATAAAGCAATGTTAGTGACGGTGAACGGGCGTTTAGTGAGAACTCATAATCTGCTCAAAGGCAATTTAACCGCTATTAAAAGTTCAGAACCCGATCCTATTCTCCTAGGTCTACATCTAAATAGCACGCCTAAGACTTGGACTCGCACGCTTGACTGGCAGCCCGGCTACCATTATGGGTATAAACTTAATTCACAGTTTGATTTTATCGCTGAGGAAAAGATACTCATAAATGATACTCCCACTCAAGCATTGCATTACAGCGAGTTAGTATCTGTTGAAGGTCTTGATATTCAATATTTAAATGAGTTTTGGTTAAAACCGGATAATGGGCACGTCATTAAAAGCCGCCAGAAGATAGCACCCAATCTGCCTTTTATCGATATAACTTTACTTAAGCCATTTGCATCTTAGTGGAACCATTATGAGATATTACATCGCGCCATTGGCACTTGTACTTAGTTCAGCACTAACGGCAACCGTTCATGCTGAAACCCAGTTATTCATCAGTACATCTACGAATCAGGATGCTCAGGTTCAACTAAACTATCCGACAGCAGTGCGTATAGAACAAATAGTACAAGACGGATTACAGCAACTCCCAGCATATAATAAAACCACGAATAAAGAGGTTGTTCCAATTTATTGGTTAGGTGCGGCATTACTCGATATTCAGAATACCGCCGCATTAGAAACGAAACGTCAGCAAGTCTTAAGCCAGTTAGCTAAAATGGGCCAAGTAAAAGACGACAGTGCTTACATCGCAAAACTGGCTAAGCTCGCACAACTTATTCGCAGTCTACAACTTGGGCAGCGCGTAATGCAGCCTATGGATATTGACCTTATTCGTATCAATGATTCATACAATTCGCTAATTGATGGTCGTTTCCTATTAGTCTTACCGCCTCGTCCAAGCACTGTCACAGTGCTTGGTGCAGTAGCTCAAACAGGGGATTTGGCATGGCAAGGCCAAAAGACTAGCAAAGATTACCTCAAACAAGCAGGGTTACTCGATAATGCTGAAACAAGTTTTGTGTGGATTATTCAACCAGATGGCAAAGCGATAAAACAACCCATCGCTTATTGGAATCATCAAGAGCAAGATATTGCTCCTGGAGCAAGTCTCTACGTTGAGTTTTCAAGTCTATTTGATGACTACACTCAACTGAATGAAAACATTGTTGAATTACTCAGGAATCGGGCTCTGTAATGAAAAAGTCTAGCCACACAATCCATACCTTAGGCCGATTATCTGCACTGTCTTTGGCATTATTACCATTACTCCAGGTAACTGCAGATGAGTTTTCTTATCCAACACTGTTAGCCTCGCAATCAGATTTTGGTGGTGTTGGTTTGATGCAAATGCCAACAGGCCGAATGGCGCCTGAAGGCGAGTTTAATTTTGCGACTAGCTATAACGACGACTACCAGCACTTCACAGCCTCAGTACAACTGTTTCCTTGGTTTGAGACCACTGTTCGTTATACGCAGGTACAGGATTTACTCTATAGCAGCGATCCCAGTTTCAGTGGTAACACTAAATACACAGATAAAGGTATTGACTTTAAAGTTCGGTTGCTTGAAGAAACAAACTGGCTCCCAGAAACATCTTTCGGTGTGCGCGACTTTGGCGGAACAGGCTTGTTCGATGGCGAGTTTATTGCGGCGACCAAACGGGTTGGCCCACTAGACTTCACCTTAGGTATTGGCTGGGGCTATATCGGTAATAGCGGTAATCTGACCTCGGATAAGAAAGACCTTAATTATAATTGTGATAGAGATACATCCGTCGGTGGCAAAGGCGGCACAGTCGATTACCAACGCTGGTTTAAGGGCTGTGCGGCACTCTTCGGTGGTGTTGAATACCAAACCCCATGGGATCCACTGCGTCTAAAGCTTGAATATGACGGCAACGATTATCAATCCGATTTCCCTGTCGTGCGTGGCCGCGATAGGAATGCTATGCCACAGGACAGCAAATTCAACTATGGTTTACTGTATCGATTTGGTGACTGGGGCGATCTGCATTTAAGTTATGAACGTGGTAATACTTGGACGCTCGGTTTTAGTTTGCAAACGAATTTCAATACCTTAACTCAGATAAAGCGCGATCCTGCTGCGGCTAAATATAAGCCAATACCAGCGGCACCGTTAACGCATGTACAAACAGCCAATATTCCTTTAGATAGTGTTAGCCCTTCAGAAAATATCATTGCGACGGCTGACACCACTCTACACATCAAAGAAGAAATAGCTGACACTCATTTAATCGTTCAGCCTAAAGAAGCAATGTTAAAAACAACAATTGACTGGAATAAGGTTGCGCAGGATCTGCAAACGATTTCAGGCTATAGCAACGCTAAAATTTACCTCGACTCTGACAGTATTACCGTGGTTGGAGAGCAAACTAAATATCGTGATAGAAATGAAGCCCACCAAAGGGCTGCCACTATACTTGCCAATAATAGCGATCTGACTCAAATTAAAGAGTATCGCTTAATCGAGACCCATTATAGCCAGCCGATTACAGAAACGCGTATTGATGCAGAAAAATTTGCCCAAGTAGCCAGCTTTGCTTACCTCAATGCTAAGGTTACTGATGCGAGTCAAGTTGCAGTCCCACGCTTACCCCAAGGTGAGTTAGTAACGCGTACTGATAAAGATTGGCTGGATAAATTAGGCTTCGATGTTGCTCCCACTATGGTGCAATCCTTCGGAGGCTCAGAAGGCTTCTACATGTTTAATATCGGTGTTACTGGGAGTGCAAACTATAAGTTTACCGATAATTTCGAATTTGGCGGTTCTCTTTATCTCAACTTATACGATAACTACGATAAGTTTTTATATGACGTACCACCAGACGGTACCGACTTGAAACGAGTAAGAACGTTAATACGCCAGTACGTTCATGATAACCCAGTGCGGGTTAATAACCTCCAATTGACATGGATGGATAATCTTAGTGATAACATTTCCTACCAAGCCTATGGTGGTTATTTAGAGATGATGTATGGCGGTGTGGGGACAGAATTTCTCTATCGTCCACTCAATAGCCAATGGGCATTTGGTTTTGATATTAACTATGCGAAACAGCGAGATCCCGACAGTATGTTCGGTTTCTTTAGTGACGAAAACCAATTTGATCCTCTAACCAATCGGGCTTATCGAGTGCAAACCGGTGTTGTGACTGGACATGCAACGGCTTATTACCAGCCGGAGTGGTTCCCCAATACTTTACTTAGAGTGAGCGCAGGGCAGTATCTTACCGAAGATAAAGGCGTGACGGTTGACTTCTCTAAACAGTTTGATAGCGGTGTTATTGTCGGTGCATTTGCGACTAAAACCAATTTATCAGCAGAAGAATACGGCGAAGGCAGCTTTACCAAGGGCTTCTATATTTCCATCCCATTCGATCTCATGACCATAAAATCGACTCAGAGTCGTGCTTTCTTGTCTTGGATGCCACTGACCCGTGACGGTGGTCAAATGCTTGGACGTAAGTACAACTTGTTTGATGTCACAGATGCGCGAGCACCTTGGTATACCAGACCGAGTGTTGAACTAGCGAAATAGTGAATGCGTAGTTAAAACTAAAAAACGGGCAAGATAATTCTTGCCCGTTTTGTTTTCTGCCCATAAAAACTGTTTAAAAAATCGAGGACTTAATACCACCGATAAATAGCAAGTTAAGCGCTCTACTCTATTGGTGACTTGATCCCATGGGGCGATGAACGTAAGTACTGTGGCGGCGCTTTCACAGTTGCACCGAGTGTTGCGGCTGCATGCCAAGGCCAATGTGGGTCATAGAGCATAGTGCGAGCAAGCGCGATAGCATCGGCCTGCCCTTGAGCCAAAATCGTTTCCGCTTTATTAGCATCTGTAATTAAGCCCACGGCAATCACAAGTATGTTTACCTGAGCTTTAATTGCTTCGGCAAAAGGCACTTGAAAGTGCTCAGCGACAGGGATTTGTTGCAGCGGACTTAACCCGCCAGTACTCACATGAATAAAATCGCAACCTCTGCTCTCTAATGCTTTTGCCAACACTAGGCTTTGGGCTAAATCCCAACCACCCTCGACCCAATCGGTTGCCGAAATCCGCACACCGAGTGCCATTTTAGGCGATATCACAGCCTTGTCCTTCCTTTTAATACAAGACGAGGCTGGCTTTATGATGCTGCACTGGCGAGACTATCTCGCGCGGATAAAATCGGTGCGGTAATTAACGGCCAATCAATAGCAAATTCAGCACAGTTCCACGCGATAACACTTTCATCTTCAGGATCATAATATTGGGTACATTGATAAATAACTTCAGCATAATCGCTGAGAACATAAAAACCGTGAGCAAAGCCCGGTGGGATCCACATTTGCAGATGATTTTCTGCTGATAGCACTCGCCCAACCCATTTCCCATAGGTGGCCGAGTCGGGCCTTATATCGACGGCCACATCAAAAATGCTCCCTGCACAGACCCGCACTAACTTACCCTGCGGTTTACGTCGTTGAAAATGCAAGCCTCGCAGGACATTACGTTGCGAACGGCTGTGATTCTCCTGCACGAACACACATGACTCGAATCCCCGCTGTGCAAAGCAGGCATCAAAATAGGATTGCCTAAACGTCTCCATAAAGAAACCGCGTTCATCCCCAAAGACTTGCGGTTCAAACACTAGCACTTCGGCTAACTCAGTTGCGCTACATTTCATCAAATACCTGCTTATCGAGTAATGCCTTGAATAGCGGCAAATCGTGGGGAGTGCAAATAATCAAGATATCCCGAATATCAGCCTGCATTAGGGTGACAAGTGGATAATAAATCATAGGTTTATCGTAAATGGGCAGTAATTGCTTACAAACAACCTGCGTCATAGGATAAAGACGCGAGCCAGTACCGCCCGCCAGTAAAATGCCTTTTCTCATTGAAATATTTAAGATTGATAAGCTAGGTGAAGTGTCCAGATTGTAGCATATAAAAGACGACGAGCCGGAAGAACGGATGACAGGAGATGAGTCAGTCGATTAACGAAAATAATGGCGCAATAGCCGTTTGCATTCCAAGCACTAAAAGCCATTCAGCTTCAGTAAGATGGAGAATCCTCTATTCAATAAAGACAAACGCCTTTGCTGAACTGAGTGTTGACTAATCTACGCCCTTACTACTTTCGGGGATCAGCATCTCAATACGTAACCCTTGATTTGGTGCCGAGAAGAGTGAAACATGACCATTGAGCTTTTGGGTGACCAGATTATAAATAATCGACATCCCCAACCCTGTGCCACCACTTTGGCGCGCCGTGGTGAAAAATGGCTCGAATGCTTTGGCTTTCACTTCATCAGACATGCCGATGCCATTGTCTTGATACGTCATCTTGATCTGTGATCCCTCCTTTTCAACCACAATATCAATTTGTTTATCTCCGACAAAATCATCGGGGAAAGCGTGGCGAAAACTGTTAGCGACTAAATTGGTAAAAATCTGAGCGATGGCGCCGGGATAGGAATCAATGAAAATATTGTCATCGAGCTCGACTTTTAAGGTGATGTTTTTCTTACGCATTAAGGGCTTTAACGAACTAAATATTTGGAAGATATAATTCTTTAAATTAAAGCGCTCACGTTCCAATATCGATTGATCTGCGGCAGTGCGTTTAAAGTTATGAACAAGTTCTGCGGCGCGGGAAAGATTACGCTCAATTAAACACAAACCATCCTGCATTGTATTGATAAAACTGACAAACTTATCTTCATCGAGATCGTTTTTCTCGAATGATCCTTTTAGTAACGACAACTCATCCAAGCAATGGGTCACGGATGTCACCGCGATACCCAACGGCGTATTGACCTCATGGGCCACACCGGCGACTAAGCTACCTAAGGCGGCCATTTTTTCATTCTCAATTAAGTGCTTTTGGGTCGATTTTAGGGTTGATAAGGCCGTCTCGAGCTCCGTTGTTCGCAGTTCAACTTGATGCTCTAAATCGGCATTAATGAGTTTGAGCTGTTGCTGGTATTCGAGGATCTCCTTAGCACTCATGGCTCGGCCAAACAGATCGGCCAGTGCCGAAGCAAACGCCTTTTCATCCCGCGTCCATTCCCTCGCCTCACCTTGATGCTCAGAACAAATAATCCCCACCATTTTGCCGTGGTGACGAATGGGGCTATCTAGCATAGAGGTGATCTGATTCGGTTTCAGATAGGTTTCAACAAACTCTTTGGTGGCGGGATCGGTTTGGGCATTATTGGCGACAATAGTGCGCTCATTATCGAGTAGGCTGAAATAATGGGGAAACTGCGCGCGGGTGAGCACTAACGCTTCTTGCGGCTGTTGGTGGTCGAGTAAATAATAACAAGCAATAGTCTGATTATCCTGACCAAACAACCAAATGCCCGCCCGCGTGATCTGTAATCCCTTACAGATTGAACTCACTATAAGTTGTGATGCTTGAATGAGATCGCCCTCATCAATAACCTGAGACTTACTGACATCAAATAGGATTCGATCAAGCATTCGGGTCATAGCGGTTCGTCCGGAATATGGATATGTAGGGAGGCAAACGCATCTAACAGTTTTAAACTCGCTTCACACAGTACGGGGTCAAACTGCTTACCCGATTGCGCCAAAATATACTCTCGCACCGCATCGACTGACCACGCCTCTTTATAACTGCGCTTGGAAAGCAACGCATCAATCACATCGACAATCGCCATGAGTCGGCCTTCAATGGGGATTTCTTCCTTAGCAATTCCACGGGGATACCCTTGCCCATCCCAACGCTCATGGTGGGTATAAGCAATTCGGGCACCCATTTTGGCAATAATACGATTTGATCCCGCGAGCAAGTTATAGCCTTTCTCCGCATGGGTTTGCATGATCGCCCATTCCTCGGCATCAAGTTTGCCTGGCTTATGCAAGATACTCTCAGGGATACCTATTTTACCGACATCGTGCAAAGGCGCAGCGTAACGAATCGTTTCGATAAAGTCCGCGTGCATGCCGATAGCAATCGCGAGCATTTCAGTCATGCGCGCAACCCGACGTACATGTGCTCCGGTCTCTTTACTGCGCTGCTCAATGGCATCGCCTATGATTAAAATCAGCTCCCTTTGCGTCTGCTGCACATTTTCACGGCCCGACAAATTCTCGAAAGTTAAGCTCACATTCGCCGCAAATAGCTCAAGAATACTGACTTGAAAATCCGTTAATTTAGTGTTGTGCTGCAAGTATAAAATACTGGTGACATGGCCACTTAGCTCATAAAACCCAACGTAAATATTGTCACGAACGAGCGAGGTTTTTAGCGCGATAGCCTCGATAATATACTCACGTACATCCCCTGGTAGCGTCTCAACGCTGCCACCTTCGCAGTAACTGATCATCTCACCCGTAGCGGCCAGAAGATTCATTTGGGTATCGAGGTAAAGGTCTTGATGATAGCTGGTGAGATAAAGGGCTGAGCTTTCAAGATTGAGTAACTGTAAAGTCTGTTCAAGCACCGCACTGCCAAAATTATGTAATGTATGACTTTTAAGTACCGAGGTGGAGGCGGCAATGACTTTCTCCATCCCCTTCTGGCTTTGCTCGATGATTTTAATATCGCGATAGGAACGCAGTGAAGTGTAGACACAAGACTTAAGCCGAGCCGCGGTAAGCTCTGTTTTGGCCTTGTAATCATTGATATCAAAGTCCCGAATCACTTGATCTTCAGGCGCCTGTCCCGGCTGGCCTGTGCGTAAAATGATGCGGGTACTGTGATTATTTAACTCAGTACGGATTTTTTGAACTAGCTCTAACCCAGCATGGTCGGTTTCCATGACCACATCAATAAAAGCCAATGCAATATCCGTTTCGGTTTGAAGTAATGCTAAACCTTCAGCGGCGCTGTAACAGGAATAGAACTGTAATACCCGATTATCTAAGGTCAGATGTTTTAGAGCAAATCGAGTCACCTCATGGATCCCAGGCTCATCATCAATAATGGCAACTTTCCAAATGCCTTGTTTAGGCTTATGGGATTTATCCTCGATAACATCAGCACTTTTCTTAAATAACGCCACAGAACCACCGTATACGATGAATAGTTAAGCTTTAGTATAGATTCAATCTCGAAAGTGACTAGTTTCAAAGGATAAATTATCATCTTATTGGTTACAGACTTTAGGCTAATAACTAACACTCACGCCACTTGGGATACACACGATTACAACTTAAGCTATTGTTATAAAATAGAAATAGCCAAAGTTAGGCTAAGCCAGCCTTGGCGGGTATGATGAATGCACTTAACCCGTAACACCTCGAAATTCTATTGGAGCCACTATGAACAAATCACTATGTTGCATCGCACTTCTGGCCTTATTTACCACGGCTTGCTCTGAAGCCCCAAAAGAAGAAACCGCAGTCGATACAACCCAAGTACAAACAGACGCCGCTAAAACCGTCCCTGTTGGTGATACTAGCCAAAATTCACTCGATTGGGCAGGCAGCTATGAAGGTGTGTTGCCTTGCGCCAGTTGCGAAGGTATTCAAACCCTGATCACATTACAATCTGATAATAGCTTTGTTCAAGAAACGGTCTATTTGGGTAAAGATGAGAAGATTTTAAAACTGATGGGCAAAGCAGCGTGGGATGAGAAAGGCCAAAAAATCACTTTGGAAGATGGCACACAGTATCTGGTCGGTGAAAATCAGCTGATCATGTTAGATACTGAAGGCCAAAGAATTACTGGCGATCTGGCCGCTAATTATGTATTGAAAAAGAAACAATAGCAGAACAAATATACGCTCAAGGATGAGCGAGCATCATTAATCAACCTCAAGGTAAATACAGAGACGAAGGAATGACTTCAAATAAACACACGCAACTGATCCGCTACCAAGATTGCCCATCAACACCATGGAAAAATGGCGGTGGGAGCACAAAACAGCTACTTATTTCGCCCGCCACTGCCGATCTTACTGAATTCGATTATCGGATCAGCATAGCAAGCATTGGCAGTAACGGACCCTTTTCATTATTTAATGGCATAGACAGACAACTGGTTATCCTAGAAGGTGATGGTGTTCAACTCAGCATCGATAACCATGAAGGGGAAAAACAGATAAATGACCTTGGAGCAAATGAAAAGATACTGGGAGACACAGATACAACTGAATATAAACGACTCACGCCTAAAGACAGTGCCTTATGCTTTGCAGGCGAAACCTCAATAACAAGTCAACTATTAGGCAGTAATGTTATTGATTTCAATGTGATGACTAAACGAGGCGTATTTAAAGCACATACTCAAAGGCTTAACTTTGATAGCATATTTATAGAAGAACATGCTGCTATCACAAACAACAATAAAAAAGAGCACCACAAGACTGAAGCTGACACAACTATCATCCAACTACTCTGCTGCTTAGATACAATGACATGGGAGCATAATGGCAAGTTCATCAAGATCATGCCCTATGACATGCTTATCATTAAACCAGGCGAAGATATAAAGTTAGTAACGACAATGCCAAGTCGATTACTTAGCGTCACCATTGCGGCCTGTTAAACATCAAGCAAATAAGTGGGCACTAACTTCCTCTAGTAAAGCACAAGTTCAGTGTTCGACCCCAAGATTGCTCTGCTCATTAGTGTCTCCACTATCATAAATCCTACCCACTTAGCCTTTCATTAAAAGTAAAAAAAACAAACATAATCAGAATTACATCCGTGCACTGGCTAATCATTGCTATCCAGAGGTAAGTACTTCTCAGAAAGTGCATTAAGCACCATTGACAGGATCAGTTTTTCATAGTCACAAATAGCTTGGCAAGTTAGTCATCACTATCAGCAAGATGGCTGTAATAAAAACTAAATAAATTTATCCGTATATTAAAAAGCACATGCAGCCCAAAGATAAACCGATAAACCAGCGCCACCTGTAATAAGTATTCGGCTAATTTGTTAGCAAAGAGCAGAAAACAAAAAGCCAGAAAGTATACAACTTTCTGGCTTAAAAATTCAGCATATCAATACCTGAATGAACGCGTATAACCGTTAGCTTTAATAGTCCTAAGGTTTAAGCCGCTCGAACCGCATCCGCGATATATTCAGCTTGAGTCTGCGTCATTATATTATCGGTAGATTCGACCATGACCCGAATAAGCGGCTCTGTACCCGATTTACGCAACAGCACTCGCCCTTGGTCACCTAAAATCCCTTCGGCTTTAATCACAGCTTGCTGAACGCTAGTCGTCGCTAAAATGCTATCAGCATCAGCTGTGGCTAAACGTACATTAATTAACACTTGAGGCAATTTAGTCATGCCAGCTTTAATCTCAGATAAACTCTTCTGGGACTCTAATACAGCTTTAAGTACCAGTAAGGATGCAACTATGCCATCACCCGTTGAAGCATGTTGCAAGCTCAATATATGCCCAGAACCCTCACCACCCAATTGCCAGCCAGTAGCTTTAAGTTGCTCAACAACGTAACGGTCACCTACTTTAGCGCGAACAAAAGGGATATCCATCTGCTTAAGCGCAAGCTCTAAGCCAAGATTTGACATTAAGGTACCAACCACGCCACCCGCCATTTCACCTTTGCTGTGTGCAGCCTGGGCAAGAATAAATAAAATCTCATCGCCATCAACCACATGGCCATTATGGTCAACAAACATTACCCGATCTGCATCACCATCGAGTGCGATACCTAAATCGGCCTCATGCACCATCACCGCAGTTTGCAAACTGTCTAAATGTGTTGCGCCACAGTGATCATTAATATTCACGCCGTTAGGTTTATCATTGATGCTAATCACTTCAGCACCAAGTTCACGGTAAACATTGGGCGCGATATGATATGCGGCGCCATGAGCGCTATCAATCACGATCTTCAATCCCGCTAAAGACAAATGATTTGGGAATGTGCCTTTACAGAACTCAATATAACGACCAGCAGCATCATCGATACGGCGCACTTTACCTAGCTTCTCAGAAGCAACACACTGCATTGCATTCTGGTTAAGCGCCTTTTCTAACAAGGCTTCTATTTCAAGTTCTTGGGCATCATTTAACTTAGTGCCGGAATTAGAAAAAAATTTAATGCCATTATCATAAAATGGATTGTGCGATGCGCTAATTACTACCCCTGCATCAGCACGAAATGTAGAGGCTAAATACGCCACCGCGGGTGTGGGCATAGGGCCAATAAGCGCAACATTCACGCCTGCAGCAGAAAAACCAGCTTCCATTGCCGACTCAAGCATATAACCACTGCTACGGGTATCTTTACCGATAAGGACTTCCTTCGTTCCACTAGACGCCAGCACAGTACCCGCAGCCCAACCTAACTTCATCGCAAAATCAGGTGTAATTGGAAACTCACCCACCTTACCTCGCACACCGTCAGTACCAAAATACTTCCTAGACATAAAACCTCCCTCAAATATTCAATTTTCTAAAACAAAAAAGCCAAATCAATCCTGATTTGGCTTTTAAAGTAAAAATAAGACTAAGAAACTAAAGTAACGACTTTCTTTTTGGCTTCAACTGCAGTGATTGATTTCTTTTGCAACCAAACAAGATCACAAATTCCATCTGTCGGATTAAATCCTGTTGGCGTTGTTAGTAAAATGTCGCGGATAACCTCATGATTGAATTCATGACAGGCTTTATCTAGTTTATTAAGAATAATTTCGAGCTCGTTCCAAGGCAGACATAATTCGTTTGCCGTCATAATGCGCTCATGCTCAGTACCAGTAACATCATCACCAATCAGCAATTCTTCATACAACTTTTCACCTGGACGTAAACCACTAAATTCAATCGCAATATCGCCATCAGGATTTTTTTCATCCTTAACTTCAAATCCACTTAGTCGGATCATTTTTGCTGCCAAATCGACGATTTTAACCGATTTTCCCATATCCAGCACAAAAACATCACCGCCTTTTCCCATAGCACCCGCTTGGATCACTAACTGAGAAGCCTCAGGAATGGTCATAAAAAAACGCGTAATTTCAGGGTGCGTGACAGTCACGGGACCACCGTTGGCAATTTGGCTTCTGAACAAGGGCACGACTGAACCCGATGAGCCTAAAACATTACCAAAGCGCACCATACAGAACCGAGTATTATTATCTAACTTAGATAATGCCTGCAGTACCAACTCTGCCAACCGCTTAGTAGTTCCCATGACATTGGTCGGCCTTACCGCTTTATCTGTCGAGATCAATACAAAAGTTTCGACCTTTGCAGCAATGGCAGCTTGAGCTGTATAAAGCGTGCCAAAAACATTATTACGTACACCTTCAACCACATTGTGCTCAACTAATGGAACATGTTTGTAGGCAGCAGCATGATAAACAGTTTGTACACTAAATGCCTTCATCACAGCGTCTATACGATTAGCACGTTGAACAGAACCCATCATGGGGAAGATTTCAACATCCAAACCCAACTCATTTGCCGTTAAGCGTAATTCTCGTTCAATGGCATATAAGGCATATTCAGAAAGTTCAAACAGCACTAACTTTTTAGGATTTTGCTTGAGTATTTGGCGACAAAGCTCTGAGCCTATCGACCCACCGGCGCCTGTTACCATAACCACTTTATTGCGAATATTCGCACTAAGAAGGTCGCCTCTGGGGTTTACTGCATCACGCCCTAGCAGATCATCAATTTCAACTTCTTTAATATCACTATAAAGTTTGGTGCCATTGACCAAATCAGCCATCGCCGGCAAGGTAAGCACTTGCACAGCCAATGGTTCAAGCGACAACAAGATCTCTTGCCGACGTGAGCGCGGCGCACTAGGCATCGCCAAAAGCACTTTGGTTGCAGAATTTTGCTTAATTAATTTTTTAATAATTGAAGGGGAATGAACATAAACACCTTGGATCACTATGCCATGTAGCGACTCATCATCATCAACAAAGGCAAATGGATAGTATTCATGACTCTGAACTAATGCTGTGACTAATTGACGACCACTGACTCCAGCGCCATAAATTATCACTGGCTCACCAACCCGCTTCATTCCTGAGCCCACAAGCGAACGAACCATCGCACGCGTCCCACCAACAAAAACTAAGGCAAAGGCAGCGTAAATGATAGGCACTGTTCGAGGTAACTGGGCCTCAGAATAATAGGCAACTATAACCAAACATATAGTCGAGGCTATAACACCAAACAATATTGCTGTAAGTGCCTGTAATCCCATATAACGCAATACTGCTCGATACAAGCCTAGCTTTGCAAAACCCACAATACTAAAGGGAACAACCACCATGAGTAATGCCCAATAAGCCCCATTGACGAGTACGCTGACATCGTCGACCCGAACTAATAATGCAGCCCAGAATGCAAAACAAAGGAAAACAGAATCAATAACAACGCTCACCATACGTTTGTGAGCACGTTTTAAACGGAACAAACCTTGCAAAAACTCCATTTTTCGCTCCCAATAAATAACATTCATAATTTAGCCAAAAAGTTAACCAATTCGGTGCTGTGATTCTCAAAGCTCAATTATGAGAATTATAGGATCATGGGTAACTTGAGTGACACCAGTATTGAGCAATGAGTGGAGAAGCCAAGTAATAGACAACAAGCAGAACCAATCAAAATACTAATTTCAAGTGATTAAGGATAGCCCTATTTTACTGCATCACCAGAACCACTGCCTGTCACAGTCATTAAGATATACTTAAAATAGTTTTTGATATTCAAAGTATCTATCATCTGCTTATCGGTTTCAGCAAGAAGCTTTGGTGTAGACATATCAATATTTTGAACTTGAGCCAATCCCGTCACGCCCGGCAGCACATTATAAGCACCTAAAGCATCACGCTCTTTAATCAGCTCTTCTTGGTTAAATAAGTTTGGGCGTGGACCAACCAAGCTCATTTCACCTTTTAGAACATTAATCAATTGAGGCAGTTCATCGATTTTTGTCTTACGTAAAAATTTACCGAGTTTGGTAATAGAAGCATTACTGGCTAAATGACTTGCTACAGATTTTGTTTCCAAAGACATAGTACGAAACTTAATCAAATTAAACGGTTTTTTATATCTACCAACACGAGTTTGAATGAAAATCGGCGAACCAGTATCAAATAAACCTATGATGGTAACGATTAATAATATTGGCCATAGGAATAACAAACCGAAGAATGCTGCGATAAAATCAATTAAACGAATCATAAGCTTTATTTACCTGAATCACGTAGTGTAGCCATAGCTTGCTTCATTGTTAATGGCGGTGTCCAATCCAATACTTCCTTAATATTGGAAGAGTCAACTTGTAAATTACCAAATAACTGTTCTACAACGGTAGATTTACCTGTTAGCTTACCGACCAATCTAATCAAGCTTACTGGTATTGGCAATTGAAACACCCTCTTACCTAGCCCTTCGGCAATGGCGTTTATAAAATGCTTGATTGAAACAGTTTCACAATCTGAGGCCAAAAAAATATGTCCAGCAGCATTTGGGTGAGTAGCACAAATCATCAGCAAATCAGCTAAATTCTGTACCGAAATAAAGTCACGCTTATTGGTAGCTAGACCGAAAGGTAGTATCGAAAAATTTTTTAATAACTTTGCGAGCAACCCGAAATTACCTGGTGCATCTGGCCCATAAACCAGAGTAGGTCTTACAATTACTAGTTCTAATCCTGTTTCAAATGAAATCTTTTTTAATGCTAACTCTGTGTCATATTTTGATTGGGCATAGTAATTATGAGGAACAGGATCTGATAATGGTGAAAATGGTCTTCCAAGTGTAGAGGTACCATTCACACCTATTGTACTAACAAAAACAAACCTCTTTACACCAGCCTTAGCAGCAGCTGAGGCTAAATTAATAGTACCTTCGAAATTGATGGTCCGAAAATCTACCTCTGAATAATCAGATGAATGTGCTAGCCCAGCTAAATGTATGACTGCTTGACAACTATTAAAAGCGCCACCCCACTCTGTATCTGCTGTTAACTTATCGATTGTAAAAAAATCAATTTCAGGATATAGAAACTGAAATTGATTTAAATAATCTCTTCTTATTACCGCACGGGATATATTACGCCCAGCTGAAGAAATAAAATTCTTACCAATGAAACCCGATGCTCCAGTAAGTAAAATCATGAAGCAGGCCCCTTATAAACGCACAAAGTATCAAGGAGCATTTTATCAAATGTATATTTATCGATAAAACGCTCAAAAGATCTATTCCCGAATACTTTACAAGTATTATTATTATCCCGAGAAAGTTCTGATATATATGTTGAAAGAGAAATAAAATCACCATCACCGACTAAATAACCATTCCAATTATGACTGATTAGCTCAGGAATGCCACCAACATTAGAACCTATAAGCATTTTAGAATAACTCATAGCTTCAATTAGAGACATGGGCAATCCTTCAGACTTAGAAATAAGCAAAACAACATCTGCCATTTTGTAATAACGAGATATTTCGGCGTGAAAACCTTCCAATGATATTTTTTTTTCAAGACCATAAGATACTATTTGAGATTTTACTAACTCAAAATTCTCGCCATCACCTAGCAATGATAAGTGCCAACAACTATCTTTTATCACACGCAGAGCATTTAGTAATGTATCAAAATCCTTAGGCTCTTGAAATCTAACAACAGATAATAAATTTAAACATTCAGGAGTTTTTCTTACTCCATTAAGTTCAGCAAATTCTGGAACAATAGCACCATTAGGAATTAAGCGTAACTTTTTAATACTTATCCCAATTGAATTCAATGCAAACGAATAATCTTCATCAGATACGCAAATAACACGGCTAGAGAAAAATGACAAAATCTTTTCTAAAAAGGAATAGAATTTTTTATTAAATCGACTAGCACTGCGTATATGTGACCAACCATGAGCTGTATAAATAACATTGCAATTTAAACCTATCGACGAAAGACGACCTACTAAACCAGCCTTAACAGAATGTAATGCTACAACATCAGGCTTATGCAACTTTATTAGCCTTCTTAATTGCAACAACACACCTATGTCAGCAAATAAATTGGGCTCACGTTTAAAATTAAGCAATTTATGATATGGAATATTTGATTTTTCGATTAATTCCCTAAATGGTCCATCACCAGAAGAAATTACATGGACCTCACAGTCATGATTTAATATCTCAGTTGAAATGTCGAGCACATGCTTCTGTGCTCCACCAATGGTATCAGCTCGTGTTATTACTTGAAAAACCTTCAAGCTATATCTCCTTATAAAAATCAATAGCATTCATTCTTAATGAAGAGTTTTGAATACTCATTTTTAATTAGAGGTTGAGAATAAGTACGCTCAAGTGAAACTCTAACAGCTAGTGGATCATACTCTACATCTAAAATAGAACTTATACTCTCAACAATAGAAATAATATCTCTATTCCTGGACACTCTAATGTTAGGATAGACAGCTAGTTCCAGCAGGCCTGATATAAATGGGGTCGTAACAACTCTACAACCAGCATAAAGTGATTCAAGAACTATTCCAGGTAAACCTTCAAATCGGCTTGTAACTAAACAAATATCATAATTACACAATAAGTTTCTAGCATTATTATTATAACCTTTAAAATTTATATCATCGTAAGATGAATATTTTTCTAATATTCCCTCCATGTCTTTACCGCTACCATACAAATCGAAAATACATTTTTTATTACTAGCACGTTTAAACGACAAATATGCTTCAATTGCCAGCTGAACATCTTTTTGATAATCAAATCTACCTACAAAAACAAATCTTAAAACATCGTCAATTGATGAATGAGATTTTACGCTCTCAAAATCACATATTGCATTGGGTATATAATGATTATTATTTCTAATCAAGTTATACATTGCAAATAAGTCTTTACTCACACAAACTACATCAAGCTTTGATTTTTTTAACCAAAACTGATAAAACCAAGAGACAAATTGATGAGTTTTTGCTCCAATAGCGAAAACCCAAGGGCCATGTTCGACAGCTATGTGCTTACGCTTATAAAACAAGTTAATTAATGAAAAAACCATATGATGAATAGGTAAGTTAGTCATCACAACATCATTTTCTTTCAAGATTCTGAAAACAGATGAAATACAAAATAAGACACCATACTGACTTCCTAAAAATCCAAATTTAGGCTTTTTATTTAAATGGACAATTAAGGAACATGTATTCAATTTAGAAACAACTTCGATTCCCCCTTGCCCATCCTGAATAATTACAGATACAACTCTATTTGACTCCATTCATCCTCACTCTTGTTTGAAAAATAACTAAACACGCTACGAGTTAACTCAAACTGTTCTGTTGGCAACTTTACCTCCCACAACTTGTAAGCTGATATTGCATTCAAAACATCATTTTCGCTAAACTCTAAGGGTAACAAATATCCAACCCCCTTTGAAATAATTTCTTTAGGTCCAAACTCACAATCTCTTGCTATCGGAAAAAGGTTCTTAGAAATGGCCTCGAGTATAACTAAGCCAAAACCTTCATAATTGGAAGTAAGTAGGAAAACATTATACTTATCATCAATAAATACACTTTCAATATCAGCCCTGTATTCTCTGAATTTAATAGCATGGCTTAAGGAAAGGGTATTAACCTCATCTACTAAACTCTCTTTTAAAGGTCCTTCCCCAAAGATATCTACACTAAAATCAATGTTATTATTTTTTAGCATATGAAAAAAATTAAAAGATTCTGAATAATCCTTTTGCTCAGTCAACCGTCCTACCATTAAAAAATTTAATTTTTTAGTAGGATGCCTCAAAACTGGTGAGAAAGAATGTGATACTTTATTAATTAAAGTTCTTGAATTAATATTCAAGTTATTCAACTGCCGATTAAGCCCTTCACTAACCGAATACACATTACTAGAGCTTTTAAGTTTCCAAATATAAAACTTATTAACTAAAGCTAATAAAAATCCGCCCGAAAAATCCATTTCAATATTATTGTGCACTGTATATATGACTTTAAAATAAAACCTTAACCTTATGTAATTTCCTATAAGAAACGAAAATGTATAAAGAGGAATTAATGAAATAAAAATAACATCCTTATGGAATTTTAATTTACCGAATAATTTGATTGTTTTGAATAATGAACTGCACCCTAAAACCATATAATCTACATTTTGATATTTCGGATCAACCCTGTCCTCCATCAACAAAAACTTCACACTATGTCCTTTTAAAGACAAATATTTTCCATACTGAAAAGCCATGGACTCAGCACCACCACGACTTAAACTAGGAATTAATATTACGTAAGAATTGTGAGACATATTTTTGCTGCCCTGATTCGATTTTTTCGACAAAAGAATGTGAATGTAAAATAGAAGCTTCAGACTCAAGGTAGTTAATTATATCATCGCTTGACGACTTAACTGGGGTGAATATTGGATACTGATGAATATCGTCTTTCAAAATACACCATTTGGCACCATCATCGTATGCAATACTTGCGACTCTACAACCTTGACTTAAAGCCATGATGGAACCATGCATTCTAGTACTTAGAACAAGTTCACATTCTTTGTAAAAACTTAGTATATTCGAAATCTTTTTTGAACTCAGATTTATAAAAGGAACATTAATTAGCTTTTTGAGATAATCAACATTTTCATGCGCTAAGTACACTTGTTCGATCAATACTATTTCATAGCCTTTATTGCAGAAATACATCAAAACATTATTAACCTGCTTGATATAACCATCTATATCCGACACTGCTGTTAGGCTGAATGCAATTTTTTTAACCTTTTTATAAGAAATATTTGTTCTACTGGATAGATAATCAAAACTTAAATCTTTTTTATATGAAACATCAAAATCAAAATTATCATTCATGTAAGCTAATGAAAATTTCTCTCTAGCAACATTATCAGTGTAATGATGCCAAGTATTAGCAATAAACTTTTTCACATTTGCATCTAAGCCCCAAGTACTAAATCCTGCATTTAATTTTGGAGTGTCAGGAAAAAGATTGTTTATAAAAATTTGATTGATTAACAACGGTTGATTGTTAATATAATTCTTAAGAAATGAATTGAAATCACGATAATTTCGCCCATTAAAAACAATAGCATCAAACTTTTCTTCTTTTAAATAAGATAACTTACCTAGAAAAAGTCTATTTTTCGTAATGCTATATAGTGAATTTCTTAAGTTGGCCATAACTAAACTTGAAAAAGTTCTAATGAGTCTAAAAACTCGTCCTGTATTTTGCTTTTCTGTGAAACTATCCAACTTAATAAATGTATCAAAGGAGCTTGGATGCCAAGTGACATTATCAAATTGTAGGCTTTCATTAAAGGCATTTAACTGGAATTGATTATACCCAAAACAAGAAATAACATGGATGTCATTAGAAACATCTAATGATTGTTCTAATATCTCGCATTGCATAATTGCATCACCGATATTGCCGTCACTCCAAAAATCTACAATTAGTACTTTCATAAATTAAAAGCTTCCTTAAATTCTTTTGCTCTATAGTCCCAACTAACGCAGGATTCTACAGTTCCAGTAACTTCACCGATACTTTTATACATATCATTTAAAGAAGATAAACAGCCTTCACGGTACGTGATTAAACCATTACCTTCAACTTCCCCAACTCCCCAAGAATTCGGAGCTAATACAACACAGCCACACGCAAGGCCTTCAAAAATAACTGTTGGTATGCTTTCATACCCAGTACTTGAGACAATTAATGATTTGGAACTGTTCATTAAGTTGCATAGCATACCATCAGAAACATCGCTGAAAACATCAACATTAGGGTTGCCCCTTGCAGATTCAAGCAGGCTTTTGCTAGTTCCATCAATTGCAAAATAATCATTACCTGCACAAATACAAACTTTGGCATTAGGATAGATATTAATAAAATCTAAAAATAAGTTAAGATTTTTCTTTTTTGCTAACCTACCAACCCAAATAAAGTCATATTTTCTATTCTCATTCTTATTATAAAAATCAGTGCCATTTCGAATGGAAATTATTTTCTCCTTTGGTACATTATATGTATTTACCATTTCAGAAACTTGATAGTCACTAACTGAATGCAAATAATCAGCTCTTTTGAAACTAAATTTATCAATTTCAAGCTGGATTTTCCCATTAATTAAATGGGCTATTCGCTTAACAATATTTTTTTCGTATTTCAAATCAGCTATTAATTCTGGCCAATAAGTCCCATGAGCTGTAACAATAACTTTAACATTTTTGTTTAATTTTAAGAAAGGCAAATAACTTGGTATAGTTAAATAAATTATGGTTTCGTCAGTAGCAATATTATTTATTAAATCATTTAGCTTCCTCCCTTCCGACAACCATCTAAAAATACCTTTGGCATTACTTTTCTTAATTGAATGAATTACATCCTGACATGTTTCGTATAGATCTATAGAAACAGGTACAACATCCAAATTAAATTTCATCAATGCTTTCATCAGATAATTAGCATTTTTAATCTCACCACTTACGAGACTATTCTCATCTAAATTACTAGACTTTAAATTATAACCAACGAAAATTAACTTATTTCTCACTCTATAAACTCACTTATTATTAATTAAATTATTATTTTCTTTACGCATAGTCAGACCAATGCTTATAAAAACAGCTAGTAAAAACCAAAATATTGGGGTTCTGAATGAATATGTTGATATTCCATAAACAAAAGTAGAAAGCAAAACTATTCTATTAAAACTGCTGACTTTTACTAGTACAGTTAACAAAAAAATAGCTATTGAAATAAATCCAAATAAACCATAATAGAATAACAGCCCCCCCCAAGTTGTATGCATTTCAACATTTAAAAAATCAGGATCTTTCTTACTATTAAATCGTTTATGTTCTCCTTGTCCTGAACCCAGTATTGTGTATTCAGGATATTCACTAAACCTAGTGTAACCTCGTTCATCAGCCTGTTTTTCAAGCTCTAAATTTGTTAATCTATCGAGAACAATATTATCAGATGTGTGTTGTAGAAATAATGGTACTATGGACAAAAAAAGCAAAACTAGTAGTGATAATAGAAAAAAATATATTTTATTTGATTTTAAAATCTTCCATAGAAAAAATACAACTGTGAAAAAAACTATCGCTAATATTGCAGACCTAGAAATTGTCATAGCTATAAATATTAAAAATGATAAATGCAAAAATATTGAAAAATAATTATTGATTTTGACCCTATCTTTTAAACTTAAAAAGATTGAATATGTTGATAACAACCAAAACGCCATCTGATTTGGATCATTAAATGTCCCTGAATAACGAGGGTAAAGAGTATAATTACCAAATCCAAATAAAAGAACAAACCATTGAATGGTGTACCCAATAACAACACCAAACACGATAGAACTATATGCATTATCAATCTTTCCCAAAATCCCAACAACAATAATTAACAAATAAAAATTAAAAAAGACCTGAATACTACTTATAATAAATTGTAAGTCTTCATAAATGACAAAATAATAAAAATTTATTACAAAAGAATAAATTAAAAAAGCAAATAAAAAAAGGTAGCTCTTAGTAAATGGAATAGTTTTAACTTTCGATATGAATATCGTACTTGTAAATAATATTACTAAGTGTGAAAGTTGTGGTAGACCGGACTGCCACAGATAAACCCCTGAAAAAGCGACAAATAACATTAAAGATATATTAAACATTCTAAATAACAAATATAGCTTTCACTATAACCCTAAAAAATATTCTAGAATACTTCATAACTGAATAGTAGAGACATTCAATAATAAACATTGAAATAACAGTTGATACTGCTGCACCTTTTATACCATAAATAGGAATAAAAAAATAATTCAGACATGAATTAATTAAAAATCCAATTATGCATTTATAAAGAAAGTGTATTTGAAAACCTTCATTAATATGCCACTTAATCGAAACTCTACTAATGGCAATAAATATACCCGCCCAAATATGAGTTTTTAGAATAAAAGAAGAATCTTCAAATTCATATCCATATGCATGAGAAATAATTGCATCACCAAAAATAGTTATAAACATTGCAAATGTAAATGCAATGACTATTTCTAACCGTACAAGTTTGACAATAGTATGTTGGTATTCATCAAACGATTTGGTACTAGCAGCAATTACTTTAGGAAAAAAAGTAGCAGCTATTATAGTCGGAACGAAATACCAAGATTCACTTATTTTAGCAGCAGCTGCATATACACCCAAATCTTTAGGGGTAAGCATATTAAAAATCATTATTTGATCAAGCCTTACATAGCCCATCATAGCTAATGATGCTAATGCAATTGGCCAAGCTTGTTTAAGTATTTTCTTGATTATTAAAAAATCAATTTTGTAATGAAGAGAGAAACCATTATAATGCTTAAATATAAAGTAATAAAGGAACATTAGGAATATTATTTCTATTGAAGATAGCAAAACAAAATAAATCAATTCAAATTCAAAATAAATTAAAAGCAACTTCAACGTTAAAGAAAAAAATAATTGAATGTTTTTTGAAATGGCAATAGGTTTAATATTTACACTTGCTGTATGATGGCTTTCTACAACATCAAATGACTGAAATAAAACACCAACAGTCGAAATCAAAACTAAAAAAACTATAGTCTTATCTTCAAAAAAAATATATGAAATTATAACTATTGCAAAATACAGAACAAGGCATAAAAATAATTTAACTTTAATAACTGATACTAATATTCTTAAATAATTATCTTTATCTTGCTCTTCAACAAGATATTTTATTACAATATCATTCAAGCCAAATTTAGAGAAAACATAATAAAAAGTAGATATGGTTATGACATATGAATAAACGCCAAAATCCTCAACTCCAAGATACCGAACCAATAATATTGAAATAAAAAAATTAGAAAGCAATCTGAATATTTGTTCAAAAACAGACCAAGATACATTATTTAAGTATTTATTTTGCATAATAAATTTAATCGTACTCACAAGTTATATTAACTATTAACATTGAAAAGGTAATGCAAAGTACTTTGATTCCCCACTCCCTCACTATTCCAGTCAAGAATGTTGATAGAATATGGTTAAGTTCGCTAAACAACTTTTTATATTTAAAACCTACGTTTAGACTCATTGAGACTTTAAAAATCATATTTCCGGTTTAATCAATTATATTCAAACTAGAGCTATTCATTAGATTACCGTATGAATTAGATCGCTTCACTGCAGCTTTTTTGGGCTTTGTTTCCTAAATCGAGTCAGCGAACAAAACTCTCATCATTGTTCAAATATCAAGCTACATAGTGGGTTTCAGGCATACCTAGCCCAGTAAGCTTGTTCAAAGCCCTAATCATCGCGTAAGTTTCTCCCACCTGAGCGTTATAATTCCGCATGCTCAACGTGCCTCCTAGCAGTTGTTTTATCCTGTACATAGCGGTTTCTGAGATTGAGCGGCGATGATAACCATACCGTTTTTTCCATTGCTTATTTGAGCCATGAAGCTGTTGCCAACTGACGGCTAAGTTTCGTGGATGCCCTTGTTCCCATAGCGCAGCACCTTCCCTAGGTGGAATGAGCACTAAAGCGCGTTTTCGACGAACTGCTTCGTGACAGGCTTTCGGGTCGTAAGCACCATCACCCGAGATATTGCGGATTTTTCGATGGGTTTGCTTAAGTAAATTGGGCATCACTTCAGCGTCTGTTACACCTGATAAACTGAGTTCTGCGGCAATAATTTCATGGCTATGTGTATCTACGGCAATATGCAGTTTACGCCACACTCGGCGCTTTCCATCTGTGCCATGTTTCTTCACTTTCCACTCACCTTCGCCATAGACCTTCAAGCCTGTTGAGTCGATAGCTAAGTGCTCAATGGCGCCGCGAGTCTTGGTTTTAAAAGCAATATTGACCGTTTTCGCGCGTTTTGCGGGCAAGATAATGGGATGTCACCCAGTTTAAACACCGAATTGATAAAGCCCTGTAAGGCTCTCAGTGGCATAGAGAAAATACGCTTAACCATCAACGCAGTGGTAATGGCTAAGTCGCTAAACACTTGAGGACGACCTTTCTTGGGCTGCTCGACCTTGGCTTTCCACTTAGCAATTGCATCCTCATCAATCCAGAAGGTAAGTGAACCGCGGTTGATTAAGGCTTGGTTGTATTGCTTCCAGTTGGTTGTTTTATAGCGAGGTTTTGACACGGTTAATGGGTAAGTTGATAGGCGATGCCGATCAGATCAGCGGCTACGGTTTTAGTTCAACCTATTTAGGAAACAAAGCCGCTTTTTTGTTAAAATAATCCAGAATACAATAGTAAATACCGTAAATTCTCACGTCTGTATCTAAACCTTTCAGTTCGAACTGAGACACTTTTTAGTAATTTTGAGATTGTCGACTTCCTACTCCTATTGAGCGCTTAGGTTTTACTGTTTCTCTGCTGTTTAATTTATTGCAGCAGTCCTTATGGGCAGATAAAAAAGGACTAGGTATTAGATAATAGGTTGTCTTCTTTTCTTACAAAATGCCTTACCAATACCAACATAACGCCAAGCATTCCGCCAAGGAAGGTGCCTAATACGCAAATTAATGCGCGTTTAGGTTTTGCCTTTTCTTCTGGCGCTAGGGCTGGGTCGATGGTTTTGAACACATATTCATCGCGTACTTCGGCAAACATAATAGTTTTAGCTTGTTCTTCCACCAACTTATAGAGAATCGCTTTAATATCGGCGACGTTGGTTAGCGCAATCTGTCTATTTAAAAACTCACTACTGCGATTGGCTTCTGCTACATCACGCTCTTTCATCACTTTATTAATATCTTTAATGAGCCATGACAACCATTGCTGAGCAACTGTGGGCGATAAATGCTCCACGGTTAGCGTGACCATTCCCGTTGCTTTATCCGTATTAATAGCTAATATTTTACTAAAGGCTTTATAGGCCTCTTGCATTGATGGCTCAGGTTTTAATGGTGCTTTAACTTCACGGATCCAAGTATTTGTGGCTTCACTATAGGCATCTTCATCATAGATAAGTTTATCTGCATCACGATCCCATTTTTTGGCGGCCATTAAGCTCGGTAAAATATTATGTTTTTGAATAAACTCACCGGTAAATTGACGTGATTTTAATACTTCAATAGCAAGTTGGGTTTTATCCGTACCACCTTTTCCGCCTAAATTAACTCCAGCGAGACTGGCTAAGCCACCAAATTGAGAGGCTAACGCACTCAAGCCACCTCCTTGCTCTTCAGCTGCCGGGGCCAGTAATGCCTCAGACTTATAGATATTTGGCAAATACAGAGCAAGTGCCACAGAACCAATAGCAAATACTGCTGTAATGGCAATGATTAACCATTTGTCTTGCCAAATTACGGAGAACAACTCGCGGAGATCAATTTCGTCATCTGGCACTTGAGGAAACCTTGCGTCGGATTGGTATGTGTTTGGATTTTGAGTAATTTGTGTGTTCATTGGTTCTTCAGGTTCTAGGCCCTAGGTGCTAAGCCCTAGGAAAGCTTAAAGATATTTAAAGAAAGTGTTAGGAAAAGCAGAGCACTGCGCTTCTAGGGGCTAGCGCCGAGAGCGAAGCGTCCTAAGTGCTAGGGCCTAGAGCGAGCTTGCGAGCGTTCTAGCAGCAGCGCTTTTTGCTGCGTCCTAGAGGCCGAAGGCCGTCCTAGTTTTTAAGTACTTTTATAATCTGCGGACTCTTCTCGGACACTGCCTTTTCGTATTTTTATCAAAGAAGCAATCATTGCTGAAATTTCTTTAGCCTCTTTGATAAGAGTCATTCCGTTTTGCTTGTCTATCACGCCAATTTCTATCGCAATATATATCTGAGTAATCAGTTCCCCAGATGAGCCTTTTGCAAAATAAAGAAATCTTGCTGACTCTGCATTCGACTCACGTTCCTCGCCTTACTCGGTAAATCCATGTACCTCACCTCTTCGAGGCCGATGCTAAACTCACATCGTTCAAAAGTTGCTCCTGCACTTTTGTCTGCAATGTTTGAGGGAATAGAAACTGCCGCTCTGGTCATCTGATCTCTGAGCCCATAATCTCGGCAATTTTTAAGTTCCTTATATACATCACATGAAAGGCGACAAGCGCGTTTCCAAACATCCAGTTGTTCGAATCGCATTGGGGCTCCTTAAAAGCAGAAACTAGGACGCTGCGCTTCTAGGGCCTAGGGCCTAAATCCTAGAGCCATGCAGTGGCGTACTAGCAGGCCGAAGGCCGTTCTAGCGCCGCTAATCCTTGATAGCAAAAATCAAAAATTACCGCGTATAACTGCTGGCGGATGACAACTTCTAGCAATGGTTCGTCCAGATTCAAATAATCATGCACCAACACATTACGCATGCCGATTATCTGACGCCAAGGCGCATTGCCTTTAAGTAAGCCTGCGTTATTTAAAATATCAAAGGCTTGATAGGCCTCCAATATTGGACGTTGATTTACTTGTTGCGCCCAATGTTTGGCAATACCAATTGCTGACTCAATGCTTATTTGCATTAAACGTTGTAAAGCTAAACGCTGATATTTATCAAGTGGTGCCTGCAAAAAGTGGTTACGCAATTCTTCTAAATCACTTTGGCACTGCTGCACATGGACACGCATTGCCGCTAAATACCCGTCATGTTTTATGTTATCGCTCATGTATCACCCACTGCTGTAGTTTTTACCTGCTGTAGATAGTCGGTTTCATATCGCGACATGATTTTCCCCACACCTTGCAGCATTAAACCTCGCTCACGGCAATACCAAAGGGTATTGGCTTGTAGAACTTCGATACCAAGCAGAATGGGTGCTTGCATAAGGTCAATCACCGACAATTGGCCATCACGTAGCTGTAAACTTTGCTGCCAATCCAGTAGAAGCATCTCGGGACGCATACGCCGAGCAAAAATATCTGGCTCAAAGGAGGTAAACTGCACAGCTAAATCTAAATCACTGTGCTCATGAGCCAATCCCTTAGCGTGCGAACCGTATAGCCAAAGCGCGTTTATTTGCTTATCTGCATCAGCCAATTTCAACAACTGCATCTTGCAACGGTTAAATTCTTGCTCAGTCATGGTACCTCCGTGGAAAAGCAGAGCGATTGCTAGAAGCAAGGGTGCTTCGCTGCTAGCAGCAGCGTTTTGTACTGCGCCCTAGAAGTTGCGGAGCAACGCCCTCAAACTTTGCTACAGCCCTGAGATTACAGACACTGCGACAGCTGTGTTGTAGATAATGCCAGTGACTTGGCTCCAAAGCGTTAAGTTATCTTTGTATTCAGTATCTAACGGTACAACTATGGTATCGCCTGGTTCCATGGCACTTCCGCCATTAAACCAAAAAGATGATTCAGGCATTTGGACTGAGCCATCAGCTTTCAGTACATAAGAGCGTGATTCATCGGCACGTTTACGCGCTCCGCCGGATAAAGCTAGATATTGATCGAAAGTCATACCTTGCTTATATCTGTGTGTGCTTGGGTGTTGCACTTGACCCATAACTGAAATAGTTTGATTGGTCGGTGGAATGTACAAGGCATCGGCATCCTCAAGCATAAGGTTTGCGCTATCAATCCCTAATTCTATGGCATTAATATCAACAACTAATCGACCCACCGTTTTGACATTCTCAAGCTCATTGAGCATCTGCTGTGAATCGTTATAACCAATAGTTGGGGTATCTTTGGTCAACGCTTTCGCGGCAATCTCTCGGCGCAATTCATCAGCAAGTTTTGATAACTCAAGTTGCTCTTTATCTTTTACTGATTTACGTAAAAATACCGCACTGCGAGGAGCCGCATCGTTCGTTAAGCCGCCAGCACGAGCAAGAACATCCTTTAAACTTTCACCGCGTTGAATGCTATAGGTACCGGGGAACTTAACTTCCCCTTTAATGGTTACCCAACGAGTATCTTGCCAATCAGGAAGGGTGCGAACTGTCAGAATATCGCGGCTTTGTAGCTTAATATTTGCAGATGGATCATTTTGCATTACGCGGTCTAAGCTCAGCTGCACATGCTCAACTGACACCCCATTTTGCTCTGATACTTGTTGGCGAGTTAATTCCGCTGCAAGGGTATAAGCGCCTTCCTCTAAACCACCGGCAGCGATAAGTAGCTCTTTAACATCAGCATTAATGGTGATGGGATATTGGCCAGGGAAACGCACATTTCCATTAATATTGACCAACTTAGCAGCGTCGCCAAAACGGCTTTGCTCTCTAAGTTTTTGAATTATTGGCTTTAGTAACGCTTCGCGGTCTGCATAATCAAACACTATGATTGAATCACGCGGATTCAATTGAGGATTGTAGTGTGATTTAGGCTCACCTATTGCGCGTCCGAGGGCAATACGCTCAACTTGAATATCGCCGCGCTGATTTATCTCACGTACTAGTAAGGCATAATCCAAATCAGCTGAAATGGTGAGATCACCCCAAATTGAAGGAAGCAAATCCGCAACGGTCAGACCTTTCGTCCATTGATACTTACCAGGTCGAACGACAGCACCAGCGACAGTAATCGCATTATCGATACGGCTGGAGGCCGATCTTACATTTAAAAGGTCACCATTTTTAACTAAGGTGTTTAAACCCGCATTTTCGGTTAAATCAACACTGATTACGGTTTTAACTGATTCGTTACTGAAACGTTCAACCGTACTTGCTTTAGGATAAGCGCCTGGGTTTAGACCACTCGCCATGCGAATAACATCGGCCATTGTTTCATTATTTTTGAGTTCATAAATAGCGGGACGACGAACCTCCCCCATCACACTCACCGAACCACCTGAAGAGGGAATGAATACGACATCACCAGATTGTAAACGAATATCCCCAGAGGCATCCCCGCGAAGCAGAAGATCATATAAGTCTAAGTGGCCTACCGTTTTACCAGCACGCTTAATTTGAATATTGCGTAAACTACCAATTTGGTTCACGCCACCAGAGATAAATAGGGCTTGAGTAATTGTCGATAAACTTGAAACTGTGTAAGAGCCTGGTTGGAAAGCATCACCTGCAACGAAAATGCGGATTGAGCGTAATTCGCCCATAGTGATATTTGATTCAATGCCGATCATGCTTTGGCTAATCTTTTGCTGTAATAATTCGCGCACCTCAGCAAAACTCAAACCAACCAGCGATATAGGCCCTAAATTAGGAAACTGAATGGCACCATCACGGCCCACTGTTAATGTGTATTGGTTATTTTCTTTACCGAACAACTGAACATTCAGACTATCACCAGGACCAATCATATACTCAGCAGGTACAGGTACATCGCTAACTGGCGCAAATGTACTTGGTGAACCCGCAAAGAGATCGTAACCAAAACGCTTTAGTTGATTTTCTTTCTTGTCTTCAATTGCCTCAACCGTAGATTCTGACTTAGTCGCTTGATTTAACTGGTCGCTTTCCGATTGATCAACCACATTATTTTTCTCCGCGCGCGGAGTCACTACTGTAGGATTTTCAACAACTGTCGCTGTAGCACCAGCCCCAGTTATGATTGAAGGGTCAACACCATATTGGCGTGCTAATCTTTCTTGTTCAGACTTAGGTAATGCTTTGAACTGCTCGATCATCTGCGGAGATGGCGTAATGGCATTAGCCTGCGCGCCCATCAAAATCGCGGCACTTATGCCTAGTATGATGAATTTTTTGACTTGTCGTAGCACCAGATATCTCCGTTTATAAAAATTGGGGCAAAACTTATTTTTTAGAATTTAGATGTAGCACAATTTGTTCTACGTTTGAGCAGTAAACAGCTTGATGTCTTTACATAAACTGAAATACATAATGCCTTTCTGGCACGCTACCGATCCGCGTGGCGGCCTGAGGCCTTCGGCGTTCGCTTAACGAATGAAACTATTCATTCGATAAATATATCCCTATATAACTGCCAGTTCGGTATCCGTACCTCTCGTTCGAGGGCTCAACCTTCGGTTTCTCACCTTTCAGGCACGCTACCGCCCATAGATTGCGGCTTCTATATTGCCCTTCGCGACGCGAAAATTCATATTTTTCAAGCAATAAAGCTATAACATTCTTTGATATAAAGAATGGCAAGGCTCTAATCCTTTAGTATTCCTAGCGAGTAACATCATCAAACTTGTGAGAAAACACGCCGAGCAATTTCTACTTTGGGTAAGCAAAAACAAATAGCTTAACTAGGCTAATTGTCGTCTTTGCCTCAATATCCACATTTAACACTTAGCTAGCCTCCACTATGGGCGACAAGATTATTAAAACATTATCACAACATTGAGTTTTACAAGTCTACTGTAAACTTTCAGTTTTAGCTGGTTAATTAACAAGCAAACACAAGGCATTTGTTCGAATTTTAAACAACAATTTGTTGCCAAACCAACCAACTATTTCAGACAACCTGTAACTCATTGATTTATATGTTTTTCAATGATTTTTATTTATTGTAGGCAAAAAGCAATAATCACTAAAATAGCTAATATCCTACAAAAACTTCATCTTAAGTCTGACAATGAAGTGTGATCCAACTCGCTAAATACTAACCCGCTCAACAGTTTGTTCTGGCACTGTAACTGTCTTTATTTGTCCCATTATGTTGAATAGAACATGACAACGCTTGTTCGGGCATTTTTCTTGGAAAATACCTTCTAAATCAACAAATGGTCCATCAGTAAAACGAATTTTTTCCCCAGTTTTTAGCTCTGGTACTTCGGCTAATACCGTTTGGGAAGGCGTTAATTCTTTCATGCGAATGGCATGGATAATTCTGTCGTCAATGGGCGTCATTTTTTCTTGACAATTAACGATTCGATTCACACCACGAGTAGAGTGGACCTGCCTAACACTTGTTTGGCTTGGGTCGAAATTGATGAATAAATAATTAGGGAATAATGGTACACGACAGACTTGTTTCCGCCCGCGTTGAGATTTCTCTTCAGAGACCATTGGCAAATACGTCTCTAAATTTTGAAGTGCTAAGTTCTGTTGTGCTCTCGCTTCACTACGAGGCTTACAATACAAAAGGTACCATGCCTTCATACGCTAATCTCACTACCCTATTTTAAGTGACGTCCATTCACGGGCGGCAATCATAGCAAAGATGCTTAAGTCGATGGAAGCAGTTTTTCGCCGTTCTCTGACATCTCGCTCGGTATACATACAATGCGCACTTAGATTAGCGAATTCACATCTAAAAGCACGGTAATACTATATTGCTGATAATGTCACCACTTGGTTTACCAAAATTGACTTTGGTTGCTTTTAAGGGGTATATAAGGTGGGATTTTAGCGAAAATACTCATTTCACAGCTAAAAATATTACTTTTATTATAAAAACGTAACAATAACCCATACGTAACTAGCGGTTATTCAACAATTAATGAATGCATTAGTATGAATTGATTGCTGATTAAACCTGCAGGCGATATGGGGACGAGCAACAACCATTTTTCTGTGGTGACATCATCCTGTTTCAGGGGCCCACAGGCAATCACGAGCTTAAGGTGGAAGACTTCATGAGCGTAGCAAAACCACAAGGAACGATGCTTGGGCATCCTAAGGGATTGTTCCTGCTGTTTACAACAGAACTTTGGGAACGTTTTAGTTATTATGCAATGCGCGCCATTTTGGTGCTGTATTTAGTTGATAAAGTACAGAGTGACGGCGGGCATGGTCTAGGTTGGACTCAGGCTGAAGCATTATCACTTTATGGTACCTTCACAGGTTTAGTTTACTTAACGCCACTTATCGGCGGTTGGTTAGCCGATAACATTTTGGGCCAACGTAAAGCCATTTATTTGGGTGGTGCTTTAATGGCTGCCGGCCAATTCTTACTTGCCGCGCCGCATAGCTGGATCCCAGGTTTAGAAACAACGGTGTTCTATATCGGCCTAGGAACTCTTATCTTAGGTAACGGTTTATTTAAGCCAAACATCTCCACTATGGTGGGGGATCTATACGAAGAAGGCGACCACCGTCGTGATGGCGCATTTACCATTTTCTACATGGGCATCAACTTAGGTGCTGCCCTGTCAGGCTTTATTGTGGCCTGGGCTTATACTAGCTTCGGACACGCTACTATCGTTGACGGACAAGAAGTGTTTGTTAACAACTGGCAAGCAGGTTTCTTCTGTGCCGGTGTTGGTATGATTTTCTCTTTAATCATCCAATTTTTGTTCGCGCAGAAGTATTTAGGCGATATCGGAAGAGTGCCAGCCGCTAAGCTTGAAAAGCAAAAAGCTGAAGAGAAAGGCGAAGTACGTAAAGAACCCCTGACCAAAGTTGAACGTGACCGTATTAAAGTCATCATGGTAATGGGTTTGTTCACGATTATCTTCTGGGCTGGTTTCGAACAAGCTGGCGGTTTAATGAACTTGTTTACTAACGAGTTCACCGATCGCATGGTCGGTAGCTTTGAAGTCCCAACCACTTGGTTCCAATCATTAAACGCTATCTTTATTGTATTATTTGCACCTGTGATTGCTTCTATCTGGATCCGCTTAGGTAAGAATGAACCTAACTCTCCAGTGAAATTTGCACTGGGTCTGTTCTTACTCGCGATCGGTTTCCTATTTATGATCGGCGCTGTAATGCAAATGGGCGGTGATGCATCGGTTAAATCGAGCATGTGGTGGTTAGTGGGCGCTTATTTCTTCCACACTATGGGTGAACTTTGCTTATCACCTATCGGTTTATCTATGGTGACTAAGTTAGCACCTCTGCGTATCGCATCTTTGATGATGGGCGCTTGGTTCCTATTCGTTGCTGCCGCCAACAAGATTGGCGGTGTGGTTGGCTCATTCATCGGCCATGGCGGTGCAAAAGAAGAACAACTGGCAAATGCAATGGCGATTTTCTCTGGCATTGCCATCACAGCAGCTCTTTCAGGCATTATCCTGTATTTTATGGCTGATAAATTAGTGGACTGGATGCATGGCGCTGAAAGCAAGCACCAGACTGAAGCAGAAGTATTAGAAAGTGAAATTGCTGTAACTGCGGAACATGAAGCAATAAAACGCTAATTAGCTATTCGACTGTAAAAACAAAAACGCCTTACTAGCAATAGTAAGGCGTTTTTTTTATGTCGAATTTGGACTGAATACTGATTTCATTTAAGACGAACTAGAGGCTCAACTGCAGGAAGCCACCTTCGGGGATTGTGGCATCGTAAACCAACCCCTTAAATTTATTATCAAGCAAAGCCTGTTTATGTTCAGGCTCACTGGTCGCAATACACAACTGCTCTTGCGGTAAAATACTGCGGAACTGAATGCTCGGCTTACCCCAATCTAATACGCCCAGCTGTAGGCTCTCTGAAAGCGCTAGCGGGCTTAATCCCTCGTCATTACGCAGATAACAACGCAGTCCCTTCCCAGCCTGTGCGATAGCAGCACGGTACTTAGTTAGCTCAATGGAGACATAAATCATATCCGCTTTGATATCGAGTCCCGATTTAACTAGACGCTCGTTCAAATAGCTCATCATATTGAATGGTTCAATAATGCTTTGGCTTTGGCCATTTCGAAAATCTTTAAGCTTCTGATTAACAAAACTTCTCAGCAGAACACAGGCAAAAGCGGCTCTATTATCTTCGGGATATAAATGCGCCATATACATGATCAAGTGATCAGTGCCGACCATTGCTGAATCAATAAAGTAACTGCTAATGTCACTGTTTTTATACAAACTGTAGTCAACTTTGGCGGCAGGGTAACTGATGTTTGAAGCGGGGAATAATTGTTGCTGCACTTGCTTGGCTGCGGCAACACTTTGCTCGAGCAAAGCGAGGTTGTCGCTTAACTCTTGATGAGATAGGGCTTCAAAATCCGCGGCTTGGGTATCATCAATGTAGGAATTATGTAGGCTTTGCTTAATGGCTTGTTCGATGATGAATAAATCGGATACTGGCTTAACGAGATAATCACTGGCGCCAATCCTTAGGGCTTCAACAACGTCAGCCATGACATTATTACCTGAGATCACAACTGAAGGAACCAGTGGCGCTAACCTTGTCATTTCCTTAAGCATATCAAGCCCACCAAGCTTAGGCATGCTTAAGTCTGCAAGAACAACATCAAAGTGCTGCGATTTGAAAAATGATAATCCTTCTTCACCATCACAGGCTTGTGTAACTTGCGCGCCTCTACTATCAAGAAAGCTTGCAACAATCTGCCTAAACACAGGATCATCTTCAACTAAAAGAACCGCAACACCATTTAACGCCATAAAAGTTCCTGAATAGAATTCATCGCATTGCCATTACTCAAGTGAACATACCGATAACGTTATTCGATAAGGCGAACACTTGCATACTAAAGACAAATGCTGTCAAGTACGGCCTATTGGTTACTCTAGCTCCTGCATATACTGTTCGAGTAACTCATCATCATCTTGTTTTTGAGGAACATTCCCATCATAGACTTTATAGTCCATGTGTTGTAAATACGCATCTTTGACAAAGGCATAGGGATCGAGTGCATTATCAACGAGTCGCTCTTGATCGATCGCAGATGCTCTGGAGTGAAGATTTTTAAGTCCCCATTTAACAATGGTTTGCCACATTGTTAGCTCAGACAAGGGAAAGTATAGACCATCAACCCAATCAGACGCGAGTTCTCGCACGACATAAGGACCCGCAAACGGTGCCATGAAATAAGGTCCATTGGGTACGCCATAATAACCAAGCACTTCGTTAAACTCATCTTGCTTACGGCTCATGCCCATCATATCTGCGACGTCAATGACACCTAATAGACCAACAGTTGTGTTAATCGTAAAGCGTCCACCCGCATTCGCCGCCCAGCCCCACTTTCCCTGCAGCACGTTGTTTACTAAGCTGCTCGGTTCTTCTAAATTCTGTACAAAATTATTGATGCCCGTTTTAGCAGGCATAGGAACGTAATCGTTGTAACCATGGGCAACAGGACGATATAAATATCTATCTAAATAGAGATAGTTAAAATCCCACATCGCACGGTTAAAGCCTTCGAACGGGTCGCGGGGATCATCATAGGTGATTTGTACCTTAGCAGGGGTTTCCTGCGGAATGGTATCTGATGCGGGTACTTCAGCCGCTTGCACTTTAGGCAACAGCAATAACCCCAAAGATAATCCCATCCATTTTAACTTCATATCGCTCTCTTAATATAAATGTACAGCTTAGGCAGCAAGTTTTCGCTAAAGTGACAATACAAAAATGACGATATAAAGATAATTCGTCTTAGTGGCATACTATCCAGTATGACAGTTCCGTTGTCACAAGGCGCATAAGCATACTTGGCAAAAAAAATTGGTCAATTGTTAATTTTACAAAACGAATGTATCGCCGAATAAACTATATAAGGTCTATAAATGGAGTCGATTCCACTTGTTAGCAGTCGAACCCCGCAGTTACATACTGCGATGGCCCAAGCTGATGCTCTCAATGCTTCTCCGCGCCCTATTCCAGCTCAGGTGCAAACCTCGCCTGAAGGAGATAGTATTATTCTAAACGGTACAGAATATAATTTAAAGCTTGTTAACGCTCAGCAGCGGCAAATATTATTGACAGCGAATACTTTTCTAGTCACGCCTATTACGCAAAACACGCAACCAACAACCGCAGCGACTCAAAATCCCATCAGCCAACTGCTTGCTCTAGCCACGCCTATTGCGTTGAAAGTTCCAGAGGCTGTTATCAATTTGGCGCAACAAAATGGCATATCTCAGGCACAGCTTTCGGCTCTTGCGGCTCGAACTCAAGGTTACCCATTACCGAACGTCACAATTATTAACAAAGAGTTTCAATTTGCTAATGGCACTGTTGTAGCACAAGATTCTGGACCTCAGCTGAATCAAGGAGAATTCTTAGCAAAAATAACCTTTCAGCAAGGGCGACCTATTTTATTACTCACCCCAATACAGAGCAAACTCGAAATCGTTATTGGGGCGCCAGTAAATGAAACTCAGGTTCCCACAAATAAATTGTCTTCTGACATTGTGATCGCCAAAGTTGAACCAGTTCAGATCATCGCTTCCTTTTTAAAAAAACTTGAAGCTATCGTTTTTTTACCTGAACCAACAAAACAAACGACTACAGCAAAGGTAGATGCACCGGAGACTAAGGTAAGCGGTAGAACAGCTCAACCACAAACATTAGATACAAGTACCGAAGGCATCAAAAACAAAAGCATAAACGATGCTGGCTTACCGCTTTCGAATACTAATAAAGGACTTGCCACAAACCTTAACAGCTCATTAGGCTCTTCAAGTTCGCTAAATTCACA